>JAGQXA010000486.1 GCA_020436865.1 Saprospiraceae bacterium
ACGCTTCGCTGAACACCGGGATCTCCAATTCGGCCGCCAGCACATAGCCCGGCGACTGGAACTGGATCCGGAAATCGTCGATCGGCAGGTTGCCGGGCGCTTCGAACTCGTACTGCCGGTATTTATTTTTGGGCTCGAAATAGCCAAATTGCGGGCTAAGCTGCACCATCACCTTCTCCGGCATGAACAGCAGGTTCTGGTGATAGAGCGAAAAGCGGAACAGCCGTTCCCCTTGCGAGGCCGGCAAGTGCACGATGGCCGGCCGGATGGCCTGGTAGGGCCCCGCGATCTTGAACTGCTGGAAGGCGTACTTTTCGGTCTGGTAGATCGACCACGACGACTCCCCCTGTTGGTTGAAGATCTCGAGATCGACCGTGACGGTCGCCGGTTGGCTCCATCCGGTGTTAGTCGCAAGAAAGAAGAGGGACAAGGTGGCGAACAGGGCGGCCGGCAGCCAATACCCCCGGTGAGTTTGCTCGGACATGATGCTGGGTTTTTACTCTTAAAACGTCGCCATCATACAAAGTTGTTTACTTGCTAAACAACAAGATAAGCAAAATCCGGGGATTCGGCTAATTGGTTGATTGGGGAATTGGTTTATTGGCGAATTGGGGATTCTATAGCGAAGGCTGGCCAAATAGATTTGGCGGCGCCTACTCCTTTTAAACCCTTTCAACCTCTGTCACCCCTGCAACCTCTACTCTAATTGATCACATTGATCGATAGCCCCACAAAATATCCCAGTTGGTAGCTGAAGTCAGTGGGCAGGATGGCAGTGTTGACGTCGAAGGCGTCGCCGACCTGGTAGCCGTTGGTCAGGCGCTCGACGCGGGCGCCCATGACGCCGGTGCTCAGTACGATGCGCTGACTGCCGCCCATGATCAGGCTCGGGCCCAGGAAGAAAGCGATCGACTGACCTTGCTGATTGTTGAAGATCGGCAGGCCGATGCCGAAGGAACCGCCGAGCGACACCTGGTTGGGGTTATATTTGTAGAAATGCAGGAAGGAGGTCAGCGTCGGCGTGAAGCTGTCTTTGTCTTCGGAGAGGATCACCGAATCGCGTACGAAATACGACTGCGGAGGATCGAAGAACTGTCCGAAACTGAGTCCGAAACTAGCGTTGATCTTCAGTCCGCCCTTGGTCGGCACGGCCACGGGCGCCAGGCGCCGGCTGCGCACGTTGACGCCTTCGGGCAGGTCGTCGCGTGGGCGCAGGGTGACTTCCAGATGCGTATTGTCGTTGGCGGCCGTAGTGCGGTAATGGTAGGCGAACTCGTTGTTCTCCATTTCGGTGTACAGATAGCGCAGCTTGACGAGGCCGTCGAAATCGTCCTGCGGCATATCTTCGGAGCTCTTTTCGATCTGGCTGATGTTGTCGTCGAGGGTCATCAAGATCTCACTCGATTCCGCCTGCGTGGTGTTCAGGGAGGTTTCCAGTTGCTGGTATTGTTCAGCCAGGCTGGCCGACTGGAAGTTTCGGTTCTGATACTGGTTGATCACCTGGTTGAGGAGTTGCAGTTCCTGAAGCTTGCGTTCGTACTTATTGCGTTCGCGTTTGGCCTCGTCGAGGCTTTGCGAGATCGACTGCGTGCGCTGGCTCATTTTCCAGATGTCGTTGATGGAGAGTTCTTCGACATTGCGATTATCGAACACGATAGACAGGTAGTCGGACGACATCGATTTGATCTGCGCGGGCGTCAGGCGCGGGTTGTACTGCAGGCGCTGCACTTCGCGCGTGGCCACGGTCTGTACGGCCTGGGCATTGGCCGCCGTTTCGATCAGCGAGTTGATGTTGCCCATCTCGGTTTCGATCTCGCTCAGTTCGGTGAGCACTTTCTGGTACTTGTTGCGGGCATCGCGCAACTCGGCACTGATGAGCTGTTCTTCGGCGCTTAGCGCCTCGCCGAAGCCTTTGTTGAGACCGAAGTCGATCCCGTCGATGATCCCGAGCTGGCCGTTGATCAAACCGCCAAAGCCCATCATGCCGGAAGTGCCGCTGAACAGCGACAACATGCTCAGCGCGCCGCCGCCGCCGCTACTGCCGCCTTCGCCGCCCTGCAGGCTGTAGAGTTGGGTCGTGTCGAGGTTGGAGGAATAAAGTACCTGTTGCTGGCTTTCCCGGATCTCGACGTCGTACAGGTAATTGTTGTAGTTGATCAGGTGCAGATAGATGTTGTCGCCGCGCTTGACTCGCGGTTGGGAAATAGTATCCCCACCGATGACATACGCGGTTTGCTCGGTTTGAGCGTTGTAGTAAATGTGCAGGTCCTGGCTGAACAGCCAAAGCGGACTGCCGACGAAGAGCAGGAATGAGATGATGCGATACATAGGGCTTAGGTTTTTAGCCGGAGTTAATTTATGAAACTCAGGCAATATTTTCCTATTAACGGCCAAGGTATGGCAAATATTCTTGTGGAAAAACGCTTTGCTGATCGGCGAGCACTATTTTGCGCGTTCCATTGTGGTTTCCGGGCGGATAGATTAACTTTAACGCGTACCCAAGGCACCTGAGCGATCCTTCACCCTATGGCAAACAGGAGAAAACGACTAGGAAAAAAGCTAAATGGCGTTTACAGCTATTTGTGGAGGAAGCTTTTCAATCCCAATAGCTTTATCGTTACGCTCCTCATCTTTGTCTTTCTGTGGGTCTTTCACCTGGTTCAGGTAAACATGCACTTCCTGGACCCCTTCAACTACGGGATCCGCGACTACCAGATCACCGACATCATCTATTCCCAGTTTCGCGATCCCGGGCAGATCCGGCTCATCGACGAGGTGGTACTGGTCAATTCCGACCTGATGCCCCGCGACAGCCTCCCTCTGCTGTTGCGGCGGCTTCGACAGCTCGGGCCGAAGGTGATCGGACTGGACATTCTCCTGGAGGATCAGGGCGACGATGAAGTCATCGATTCGCTGCTGCGCGAAGAGATCCGGCAAACCCCCAACCTGGTATTGGCAGGCGCCCTGGGGCCATACATCGATTCTTTGCAGAGATTCCCCCCGCTGGCGGGTTGTCACCCGTATTTCCGGGAGGCAGCCGCGAATATGGGCTATATCAACTTCGTGTCGAAAGACACCAGTACGATCCGGCTATTTTCTCCTCAGGAAAAAACGACAGATGGGGTGGTGCGTTCGTTCGCCGTGAAGATCGCGACCTTGTATGACCCTTCCAAAGTGACTCGCCTGTTGAGGCGGCAGAATAAGGTGGAGTCGATCAATTATGCGGGCGATCGCGATTTTTTCGTCAAGATCCAGCCCTTTCAACTATTTGACGACGAGTATTTTCAGTTGCTGCTCGACCGGGACATGCTGAAAGATCGCATCGCATTGGTCGGCTTCGTCGGCAGCCATGCGCCGGGAGAACGCGAGATCGACCGCTTTTTCACCCCCCTGAACCGGCATTATTCAGGCAAGACCTATCCCGATATGTACGGGGTGGTGATCCACGCCAACATCATCGACATGATCCTCCGCGAAGAGTATATTTTTCAAGTTCCCCACTGGTTGACGGAATTTTTGGTATGGATTTATTGTTACTTCAATGTTTTGATCATTCATCGGATCTACCGCAAACTCCCCGAAACCTTCCACGGGGTGACGCGTTTGATGCAGATCACCGAATTTGTCGTGATCTTTTTCGTTATCGCTTTTCTCTTCTACTACTTCCGGATCAAGATCGATTTTTCCAAAGGCATTCTGGCCATGGTGTTGGCCTACGATTTCGTGATGATCTACGAAAGCATGCTCAAGAAAAAATTCAAATTCCTGCAAAATCTCCCAGAAAAATGAACCTACAAACCCTGTTCTTCCTCTGCCTGTTACCGGTTTCGGCTCTGGCACAGCCCGGCGTCTTCCGCGTGATCGACATTTCGCCGGGCGTCTACTACCTCACCCCCGGCAATGAAACGCCTAAATTACTGGGCCCGGGCGATAAGCTCGAATCCGATTGCACCCTGCTGCTCGACGAGCACGAAAAGGCCCACCTGGTCTACAAAGAAACTTCGCTTACGTTCACCACCCCCGGCTCGTTCCGCCTCGAACGCTATGCCCGCGAAGCAGAGGAACGCACCACGCAACGCCCCGGCCTGTTCCGGCAGTTCTTTCAGTGGGTCTACGGCGGCGTTTCGGATGCCGACTCGGAAAAAGACCTCGAGCGCTCCCACGAGAAATACATCACTCAAAACAAGGGTGGCACCAAGGGCTTTGCCGGCGGTTCGTACGGGATCGATGTATTGAGTCCCGTGGTCGGCAAGATCCAACCCGGCGCCGTGCACTTTGCCTGGCGTTCTGCCGGTCCGGAGATGCTCTACGATTTTCAACTGCTCGACTACCAGACCGAAGGGGTGCTCTGCAAGGCCCTGCTGCGCGACACGGTCTTCGAGATCGATCTCGGCAAACTGGCCCTCGAACCCGGCCGACAGTACTACTGGGTGGTGTACCAGAAGGAAATGGACCAGGACTCGCCGGTGTTCATGCTGGCCGACGAACCCTCCCTGCGTTCTCCGCGCCTGACCCTGGTGCCCAACGAGGGCTCGCTCGAAGAGGTGCGCATGCGCGTCCGGGCCGGCGAAGACTACCGCGACCTGCCCGACGACATTTCTCGGGATCTGATGGAACTCATGGTGCTCGAAGACGAGCAGTACATCATGGCCGCCTACCGGGGCTATGAGGAGTTGCAGCAGAAGTACCCCGGCAACTCCCTGGTCGACAAGATGCTGGCCTCCTTCCTGAGCCGACAAGGCCTGCTGGAAGCGGCTAAGCTGCAGTTGCAGCGTTCTGCTTCCCACTGAGCGGCACACGGCGTCCCAAGTCATCAGAATTCCTTATCTTTCAAGCACTACAAAATCCTGAATCCCTTATGCTTTCCAATCTCGTTCGTTCTGTCCTGATCCTGCTCCTCTTTTTTCCGATCGCGCTTCCGGCCGACAACCCGGTTCCGGCGCCGGTCGCCAACGAAGGCCTGGAGCATGTCCAAACGATCTTCCAACGGCTGATCGAAGCCAAAGGCGACAAACGCATGAAACCCCCGACCCTGAAATGGTCGTTCGACGTCGGTCAGGGCGCCTTTTACGATCCGAACACCAAGAACATTTCCTTCGAGGAAACGGCCTATAAGGTGTGTAAGTCCTTCGGCGATCAGGCCGATGACGCCATCGCCTATATTCTCTCGCACGAGCTGATCCACTACTACAAGCAGCACGGTTGGGAGGCAGCCTTCGCCAAACAGTTCAGCGGCCGCCAGATCGCTACGGATGTCGACGAAGACCTGCGCGACATCAAACAGCAGGAAACGGAATCCGACCTGCTCGGCGGCTTTCTGGCCTACACGGCCGGCTACAACACAGTGGGTATCGCCCCGGAATTCCTCCCGAAGCTCTACGACGCCTACCCGAACTGGCCGAAGGGCCAGAATCCGAAGTACCCGACCCTCGAAGAGCGGGTCCTGCTGGCCCAATCCACCCAAAAGGAACTCGAACAGCTCATCGAGATCTTCGAAACGGCCAACATGCTCACGGCCATCGAGCATTATGCCGACGCCATCGACTATTTCAACTATATCCTCTCGCTCTACCAGAGCCGCGAACTCAAAAACAACATGGGCGTGCTGCACTGCATGCTGGCGCTGAAGGAGTTTTTGCCTGCCGAGCTGAAATATTGCTACCCGCTCGAGATCGACGGAGAGGCACGCTTGCGGTACGGTACGCGCGGCACGAGCGGCGCCGGTACGGGAAATGCTCTGCGCGACTCCCTCCTGCAGGTCGGCCTGAACTACTTCCAGGAAGCGATCGACCTCGACGCCGATTATCAGGTGGCCCGTCTTAACCTGGGCAATGCCCACGCCTTGCTGGCCCTGTCGAATAAAGGGGCGGAAGGGGCAGAAGAGCTCGTCGACATCCACTTCGAATTTGCGCGCGCTTACGCCAAACAGGTGCGGCGCCTGGCGCGGCAGCAGGATAAGAAAGCTACCGAAGCCAACGGGGCGATCCTGCTGGGCATCATCGCCGCCGAGCAGGGCGACAGCGTCGACGCGGTGGCCTATTTTAAACTCGATACCAGCCGCCTGCTGTCTAAAGCCAACCTGAACATCCTGCAAGGCCGGCCGCCGCTTGGGCCGGTCGGACAAAGCTCGGCCGGCTTCCTGCCGGAAGAGATCGACGGCTTCAGCCTCGACGATTTTATCCGCGCGCCTGCTCCCGACGGAGCGCCCGTCACGGTCAAAGGAACGCAGAACCGGAAGTGGGGGATCAAAACGAGCGGATTGACGAATTCCAAGATCCTCCTCGATTTCCTGAAGAAAGATCAATATGCTTTCTTCCATCTGACCAGCCCCGGCTATGCGGGCGAGACCAATGAGGGGATCAAATTGGGGATGAGCCAGAACGATATCCTGAAAGCCTACAAATACCCGGAACGGGTGGTGCAGTTGTCGCAGGGCGAGTTGCTGGTCTACCCGGCCCACCAGATCATGTTCTTCCTCGACCCGGCGGGCAAGCTGACCAAGTGGTGTGTATTCCGCATGAAACCCGATCCAGAATAATCATTTCCAACAGATAAACCTCTGCCCTATGCGAAAGTTATGGATGTTATTGGTAGCGGTAGCCCTGTCTGCCGCCCTCCCGGCCCAAACGGGAGACGCCGACCTGCTCGTACTGGAGTCGAGTGGGAAGGTCAAGTACTTTGCGCCCGATGGCTCCAAGATGAGATTGGAGTCGGGCATGAAGATCGATCCGGAAGGATCCCTGAAACTCTGCCCCAAGGCAAAAGTGCAGGTACTGCAAGGTATCGAAGTGACCACCTTTGATGAAAAAGGCCGGCACTCGCTGACGGCCGAACTGCCGGAAGAACCGGCCACCAGCCGCTTCGGCTTCGGCGGGGAATTCCTCGCCCTGGTCTCCCAAACGATGGAAAATACCGACGATCCGCCTCCGCCCCCGCCGACCAGTACGAAGAAGGGCATGGGAGGCGCCTCCGACGATCCGCCTCCGCCTCCGCCCACCAGCACGAAGAAAGGGATGGGCGGCGGAGAAACGTCGAGCTACTCGTTCCCCGTCAAAGGCAACATCGTGGCGGGTACCACCCTTTTCTCCTGGGCCTCCCTGCCGCAGGCCACCGCTTACGATCTTCAGATCAAACCCGCAGGAAGTGACGAGCCCGTTTTCACCGCCGCCCCCGCCGAACATTTTGTCGAGATAGATCTGTCCGGAAAGGCTTTCAAGCCGGGCACGAAGTACATCTGGACGGCCTCGGGCAGCAATGGGATCACCCTGGGACAAAACGAGTTTACGCTCGTTACCGAAGCCGATGCCGCCAAGGTGCTGCAAGATATGGAAGTCACCTCCGAGCCCGAATACCAGGCCGCCGGTGAAGTGCAGCAATGGCTCTGGGAAGCCTACGCTTATGAGCAGGCCGGGTACTTCTACAAAGCCTGGAAACTCTACGGTAAAGCCTGGGAGACC
>JAGQXA010000487.1 GCA_020436865.1 Saprospiraceae bacterium
GTCGACCTGATCGAGAAACGCGTGGGCGCTCCGCTCGCGCAACTGTGCTACGAGAACCTCACTCCGGAGGAAGAACTCAATAAGTACAACGACTGGTACATCGGAAAAGGCGGCCCGGAACGGCGCGAAAAGGGCGCAGGGCGGCCAACCAAGAGGGAACGTCGCACGATCGACCGGTTTAAGGGGGCTTCTGGATCTTAGATGTTGGATGTTGGTAGATCCTACCAACATCCAAGACCAAAACCTACTCCTCAAAGAACTGGCAGTAATCTGCCGGCACCGGTACGTTTTCCAGGATCAGATCGGCCTTGTTGCCCGCGGAGAACAGGCGAAGATTAACCGGATCGCCGTTCTGCAGGGTGTAGACGATCTCCTGATCTTCCATGACGATCCCTTCGTACAGGTAAACGCGCTGACCGTAGCGGGTTTTGAAGTCGTAGGTTTCCCCTTTCTTCAGCGTAGCCGTACAGCCTTTTCCGTTGACGATCTTTCCGAGAAATCCGAAGTTACCGCAGCCGGATGGGCGGTACAGCAAGTTGGCCGTCGGCGCGATGAGGATGCCCGGTCCGGCCGTTTCGCAATAAGCTGAAATGGAAACGTCGATATTGAACCAACCTTGTGGTTTGAGTTCGCCGAGCGTGATCGTCTGCGCGCCGCCACACGGATCGAAGGGTGCGCTTTCGGCGAGCAGGGAGCCCTGACAGCGACGGGTGCCCTCCCAAACGCGCAGCTTGGTCATCTTACCCGCCGGGGCTTGGAAGATCGGCACTTCCGAGCCGGTAGACAGGGTAAAATAGGTGTTCGACCAGCGCGAAGCTACCGGCTGGCCGGTGGCAATATCGACCAGCTCGACGTAGTAGTAGCGATCGCAGGCTTCGGCGGGAATGCCGGTTTGTACAGTCAACACCGTACCTGCGGTGCAGAGGTCATTGGCGCCGCCGAGCAGCCAGTTCGACAGATGCGTCTGTTCGAAGGTCACTTCCAATCCGCCGTTGTTGCTGACCACTTCGGCCAGCGTTTCCTTGTGCCACTGCATGGCCGTTTCGTCGAGGCTCCAGACAGGCAATATGTCACCGGCCTTGATATAGTCGTTGGTTTGCGGGTTGAACGTTTGCGGGTTGAGGGTCAGCGTCACGACGGCCGGTTCCGAAAAGTACCTGACCTCCTGCGAACCTACGGTCATTTCGATCGAATAGAGCGAAGCCAGATCGAAGGAAACGGTTCCCAGGATCTTACCATCCTGATCGACCGCCGGCATGGCATCGGTCATACCGGTGAGGGCGTCGAGGGAGAAGGGCGAACGATTGTCGAAGTGAGCCAGTTCGATCTGCCCCGAGCCGTTGAGGGGCTGAAAATTGCGATCGAGCAACTGTACGCCCTGCGGCAGGAAAAATTGGATTTTTTCCTTTTTGGTCGACGACACATTCGATTCGATGACGAAAGGCACATCCAAGCCGCCATCCTGCACGTCGAGGATCTGATCACGGTCCACACTGATCCCGGCAGGGGCATGGTCCTTTTCCACCATATAGACGGTCACGTGTTGCGTCAGATCGGCGTCGAAGATCGTGAAGTGATTGACCGATTGCAGAAAACCCGGCGCTTTGGCGATGAGGGTAAATTCGAGCGGATTTTGCACCGATGGCGCGTCGGCCGGCCGGATACCGATATTGACGATACCTTCGATCACCGTGATCGTGCTCTCGCCAGTGAGCGAATATAATTTGTCAGCGCCCTCGCCGAGCACGTCGACGGTGATGTTGTTGGGCGACAGACCCGAATTCGGATTGGCATTCACAAACGAGATCACCAGGGGTGTCTTGAGGATATTGGTGTTGACGTTGAGAACGAGCCCGTCGGCAAACTCCAGAAAGGTTTCCCGCTTACAGGCTCCGGCCAGCAGCAAGAGCAAGAAGAGTCCTAATGTCCAGGTAGAATTTTGGATTCTCATGTGTGTCACATTTTCATTTGTACCTCTGACCGGTTCTCAGGCGATCGATTTTTGGGCACTCTTAAATGTACAAAAAAGGTTCTCAAAGGCGGTGCGACCCTCAATACACCCGGTATGCCAGGCGAATGTTGAGCACCGGCTGCCACTGCCAGTTGTGGAAGTTTTCTTCCAAAGCCGCGGCATTTTCTTCGTTATTCTCAAAAAGGTTGGTCGACTCGATCGCAAACAGCGGCGCCCCGCGATGCATAATGCCGAGGTCGACCGTAAATCCCCAATGCTTCTTGGGCACGGTTCGGCCGTATCCCAGCCCGAGATAAGGATACAAGGGCTGATCGGTGGTGTAGGTGCCCTGAATGTAGCCTACTTCCTCGGGGCTCAAGGTCAGATCGTTGACCTGCAGAGAGTCCTTCAATGATACCCGCGCCTCGATAAAATTTTCCAGTCCGAGCGCGCCCCCGATGACGGCCCGCCAGTTGCGGTCGCGCGTAGGGGCCCATTCGATGGAAAAGAAGATCTGATTCAGATGGATCTTGCTGTCGATCAACAACTTCTGTTGACCGAACCCATAGGCGGCCGGATCGAACTCGATCTCCTTCAAGCGGAGGTCGAAGTGATGGTATCCGAGGCGAAAGTACAAGTAGGGAAGGGGATGCATGGCGACATCGACTCCGGGTAGAGCGCCCAATCCGGCGGAAAGGCCCGCGCCGAGTCGCGTATCGAAGGGGTATTCGTAGGAGCGGCCACCTTGAGCCGACAGTACGGCTATCCAACCGCTGAACATCAGCAGCAACATGCCTGATCGCAAACCGGCAGACCGCAACCTTTGCTTTTTGCTCATGGGTTATTAAGCCTTATTTGTCCTTTTTGATGTGGCCCGGGCCAGAACCATCGGTTCTCAATGAGTACAACGGGATGAAGGGGAAGATCGCCGCCTGTACCCAAAGATATTAATTTTTTTCGGAAAGTGTTTTACCTGGATGTTGGATCTTGGTAAGGCCTTACCAAGATCCAACATCTAATTTCCAAACCGCGCTGCCACTACCAACTCCTTGGCGCCGTGCGTATAAGAATAGAATCCCTCGCCAGATTTCACGCCCAGCTTGCCGGCGGTGACCATATTCACCAGCAAGGGGCAGGGGGCGTATTTCGGATTGCCGAAGCCGTCGTGCAATACGCGGAGGATGGACAGACAGACGTCGAGGCCGATGAAATCGGCAAGTTGCAGCGGCCCCATCGGATGAGCCATCCCCAGTTTCATCACCGTATCGATCTCCTGGACGCCGGCCACCCCTTCGTACAGCGTGTACACGGCCTCGTTGATCATCGGCATCAGGATGCGGTTGGCCACGAAACCGGGATAGTCGTTGACCTCCACGGGTACCTTGTGCAGTCGCCAGGAAAGCTCCATGATGCGCTCGGTCACCTCGTCGGTCGTAGCGTACCCGCGGATCACTTCCACCAGCTTCATGACCGGTACGGGGTTCATGAAGTGCATGCCGATCACCTGACCGGGCCGTTGGGTGACGGCGGCGATCTTGGTGATGGAAATGGAGGAAGTGTTGGAGGCCAGGATGGCCTTGGGCGGCGCGTGTTGGTCGAGTTGCCGGAAGATCTCGAGCTTGAGGTCGATCCGCTCGGTAGCGGCTTCCACGACGAGATCGGCATCGGCGACGGCTTTAGGCAGATCGGAGGAGGTGCGGATGTTGTCGAGCGTCGACTGCTTGTCGGCCTCGGTCAACAGTTCCTTCCTGACCATCCGGTCGAGGTTCTTGTCGATCGTAGCCACGGCCTTTTGCAGGGCTTCCTCGGCCACGTCTACCAGGGCTACCGAGTAGCCGTTCATGGCAAATACATGGGCGATGCCGTTGCCCATCGTTCCGGCACCGATCACAGCGATATTCTTCATGGTTTTGTCGTTGTTGGTTAGGCTGCGAAGATAGGGAATTTGGATGTTGGATGTTGGTTTTACTCCCAGAGGTGCATGAACAGGTCCCACAATTGCTCGTGGGGAGGATCGGCGGTGATCACGACCGGCTCCTTTTTTACCGGATGCTCGAAAGCCAGCTCGCGGCAATGCAGGTGGATCGACCCGTCGTGATTGGGATGCTCGAAACCGTACTTGACGTCGCCCCGGACCGGGCAGCCGATGCGCGACAACTGCACGCGGATCTGATGCGGTCGGCCGGTGCGGGGTTCGACCTGCAGCAATACGTTGGTGCCGATCGCCGCCAGCATCTTGTAGGTCAGTTCAGAACGCTTGGCGTCGGGATAGCGGTTGCTGGGGCGGTCGAGGGCTTTGGCGACATTGCGCGTGCTGTCTTTGGAAATGTAGTGCACCAACTCGCCCTCCAAGGGTTCGGGCCGGGCGGCGGTGATCGCCCAGTAGGTTTTGTGTACCTTGCGGTCGTGGAAAAGGCGGTTCATTCGCTCGAGCCCCTTGCTGGTGCGCGCGAACACCACCACCCCGCTCACCGGCCGGTCGAGGCGGTGAATGACGCCCAGAAAGACGTCGCCGGGTTTTTTGTAGCGATCTTTGATGTATTCCTTGACGTAATCGCTCAAGGGCTTGTCGCCCGTCTGATCGCCCTGAACCAGCA
>JAGQXA010000064.1 GCA_020436865.1 Saprospiraceae bacterium
GCCTCCTTACGAACCAAATATAAGGACGCACAGGCCCCGGCCGTGGTCGAATACCGCGGATTGCAGCGGCGGCAGGGGAGCGAAGAAGCCTTGCCCTGGGGCCTCTATGTCAATGAAAAACACGCCGGCGTGCTGGAATGGCGGCTGCCCGATGCGCCTATCCAGCGCTTCCTGGCCAACCCATTGGCCAACTATTCACCCAACGACTACCTGCCCAAGATCCTCGGCGCCATGGTGCGCTACGACGATTCCCTCAAGCAGGTCATCGACGACGTCAAAGCCGGCAAGAAAGACAAGCGCGAGGTGCTGCCGATCATCGTCCAGAACCTGCCGTGGACCATCGGCGCGCAATTGCAAAAGCTCATCTCCCGTTCGGAGTCGATGCGCACGCCGGGCGTGGAGCGCCTCCATCAGACCGTCAATACCTATGTGATCGCCTCCCAGGTGATGTTCTACCTGTTAGCCTCCCAGTTGTGGGAAGAACAGCGCCAGGGAGGGAAGCAGGTAGAAGATCCTGCCTTATTCGGACTGCTCTCGCTCGACGAAACCGGAGCCCGATTCTTCGATTACGTCGACACCCTGTCGCGCATGGGCGCCCTGTTCCGGGAGAACGGCTGGACGCCCTTTGTACCGGAGTTCGGGCAGGTCTTCGAGGCCTTGGAAAAGAAGGAACATTTTTACAAAGCGTACCTCCTGCTGGAGTCCATCCGATCCCAACTGGCTAGCGGTAGCCTGGAAGCCGGCGCCGCTCCTCAATTGTGCGAAGAAGCCGAGAACGCCCTGACGATCTTCATCGGTACGGTCAGTTTCCTCATCAAATACAAGATGGTGGCCGTGCGCGACATCACCGTCACCAGCAACCGTCACCAGGAAGTGGCCTTCAACCATAAACTGGGCAGCCTCAACGCGGCCGACAGTGCCTACCTGACGCTCGACAGCGACCCGCGCCCCTTCCGCAACCATGCCGAAAGCAGCTCCATCCTGCTCGTCGACGATCTGCAGGACGCGGCCATCGAACGCTTCCTCAGCCTTTCGCCCTTCATTATCGACAACAACGCCTTTCTGGACAAAAGCCAGGAGTCGCTCGACATCTATATCTTCTCGCACGTGGCCAATGGCGAGTACGTGTACAAGAACGTGAACAGCCATTTCCAGAAAATGGAGGAACACAACACCTACACGATCAGCACCGCCTACGAGGAAAAAATAGAGGTCAAAGACGAGGTCGACTTCGGCTGGGAATTCAACGAGTCTTCCACAAAGACCCTCCGCCCCTACGCCGTCCTGAAAGAGCAATTCGATAATATGCAAGTCGACCTGTCGAAGGTTTAAGGCTTTGCCAACTGCCAACTGTTTCACCCCATAATGCTCCCGGCCCATGCAAGCTAAAAGTCCCTTCAAATTCCTCGACTCCTTCGACAAGGAAGACATCAACGAGTTCTTCGGTCGCGATGAGGAAACGAAGGCCCTGTTCAAAAAGACCTTCGAGTCAAACCTGGTGCTACTGTACGGCCTGTCGGGCACCGGCAAGACCAGCCTGGTGAACTGCGGCCTGAGCAATATGTTCGCCGATACCGACTGGCTACCGCTGTTCATCCGCCGCGATCAGAACATCATCGAGAGCCTGCACCAGGGCATCTACAATGCCGCGTTCGAGAAAAAGCTGCTGGAAGGGCAGCCCATCCGCAAGCAGGTGCACTCGCTCTACCTCGATTACTACAAGCCCATTTACCTGATCTTCGACCAGTTCGAAGAGCTATTCATCCTGGGCAGCCAGGAGGAGGCGAGTCGTTTTTTCTGGCTGCTGGCCGAGTTACTGCAAGCCAAACTCCAGGTGAAGATCATCCTGATCATGCGCGAGGAGTACCTGGCGAACCTCGACCGCTTCGAAAAGATCATCCCCAGTCTGTTCGACAACCGCTTCCGCGTGGAGCGCATGCGCACGGAAGACATCCAGGAGGTGATCACCCGCTCGGCCGATCGCTTCGGCATCGAGCTGGAAGAGCCGGCCGAGGAGGTGACCAGGACCGTCATCGACAACATCCGCAGCGAGCGCGGCTGGATCGACCTGGCCAATCTGCAGGTCTACCTCGACCGCCTCTACCGCGACGACCTCCATAGAAAAGGGCAGGAAAACCGCTCCGTCCGCTTCGACCGGGCCCTGCTGAAAAAGACCGGCCAGCTCGGCGATGTGCT
The DNA here is from genome assembly GCA_020436865.1 of Saprospiraceae bacterium. Taxonomy (GTDB): domain Bacteria; phylum Bacteroidota; class Bacteroidia; order Chitinophagales; family Saprospiraceae; genus JAGQXA01. Next base: position 2,197 of record JAGQXA010000064.1, read on the forward strand.
TTCCCGCTTCCTCGACGAGCAGCTCGAGACCATCAATCGCGAACTGGCCCAGAAGGGCTCGAAAAGTGAAGACGC
>JAGQXA010000065.1 GCA_020436865.1 Saprospiraceae bacterium
CCACATGATCGCGAAGATAGGCGATCTTGGCGCCATATTCATCGGGCAGGCAGTATCCGGTGGTGTCGGGAATATTGACGACCGTAGCTCCGGCATTGATCACGGCCTCGATCACCCGGGCCAGGTATTCATTGTCGGTGCGACCGGCATCTTCGGCGTAGAATTCAACGTCGTCGACAAAGTTCCTGGCCAGTTTGACCGCCCATACGGCGCGCTCGAGAATTTCCTCGCGGGTCGATTTGAACTTGTAACGGATATGGGAGTCCGACGTACCGATCCCGGTGTGAATGCGGGGGCGGCGGGCATGCTTGAGCGCCGCAGCGGCGACCTCGATATCTTTTTGGACGGACCTCGACAGACCGCAGACCGTTGCCTCCCTTACCTGCCGGCTGATGGCTTCCACCGCTTGAAAATCACCCGGACTGGAAATGGGGAAGCCGGCTTCGATTATGTCGACCCCGAGCGATTCCAGCATCTCAGCGACTTCGAGCTTCTGGGCCATGTTGAGCTTACAGCCAGGAACCTGTTCTCCATCTCTGAGGGTCGTGTCGAAAATGAATACGCGATCGTTGGTCATAGTTGGTTGCTTTTGTAATCAAAAAACGTAAGTTTGCCGGCAGGCAAAATTATCGGGCATACCGTGGAAAGAAAAACCAAAATACTTTTCTGTTACAACCTCTAATCGAACGACAATCGACATAAGGACTTAAAATACAGGTGTTTATAAACCTTTATTTACAATGCCCAAGCAGCAGACAGACCATTTGGTGCAATTGATCAGGTCGCTGTCGAAGTCGGAAAAGCGCCACTTTCGGTTGTTTGTAAAGCGCAATCAATCTTCCGAGGATATCCTGTTTCTGCAACTCTTCGACGTCATCGACCGCCATCGCGAATACGACGAGGAACTCATCCTACGGAAGGTTCCCGACGTAAAGAAGAGACAGCTGTCCAACCTGAAAGCTCATCTGTACAAGCAACTGCTCATTAGCCTGCGACTGTTGCACAAGAGCTATCATATCGATATCGAAATACGGGAACGCATCGATTACGCCCGGGTGCTTTATAACAAAGGGCTGTACCGGGCCAGCCTGGAAATGCTCGACAAGACCAAAGCTAAAGCTCTGCTTACCTGCCAACATGCCCTGGTGCTGGAGATCGTGGAGTTTGAAAAAATGATCGAGGGACAGTACATCACGCGCAGCATCGGCGACCGGGCGGATAAACTCACCTCCGAAGCCCAGAAACTAACCCTGCTGGTCGGCAAGACGCACGCCTATTCCAACCTTTCCCTGCAGTTGTACGGCCTGTACCTGAAGATCGGTTATGTGCGGAATGAACAGGATTTCCATTTCGTGCGGGAATTCTTCTACAGCCGTTTGCCCGACTTTCGATACGAGGAACTCGATTTTTACGGCAAGGTCTATCTGAACCAGTCCTATGTCTGGTACCACTACATCTCTCAGGATTTTCTGCAGTGCTACCGCTACGGACAGCGTTGGGTCAACCTGTTCGAGGAAGAACCGGAAATGATCAAGGCGGAAGCCCCGCTTTACCTCAAGGGCCTGCACAATCTTCTGAACGCCCTTTTCAACCTCTGGTATTACGATCGCTACATCGAAGTGTTGGCACACCTGGAGCGCTTTCCACAAATGTTCCCCGTCCAGCAGATCAAGAATATCGAGGGTCTGTACAACCTCTATCGCTACATACACCTCATCAAACGGCACTTTCTGGAAGGCGCCTTTTCGGATGGCCTCGAACTGGTTCCGGAATTGATGGATACGATCTCTTCCGAACGGTACAATTGGGATTTCAACCGGGTCCTGGTTTTCTACTACAATATCGCTTGCCTGTATTTCGGCAGCGGCGACTTCGAACGGGCGATCGACTATCTCAATATGATCATTAACTTCAAAACGCCCGACTTCCGGGAAGATATCCAGTGCTTCGCCCGCATTCTCAACCTTATCGCTCATTTCGAACTGGGCAATGCACAACTGGTCGAGTACCAGGTAAAATCGGTCTACCGCTTCTTGCTGAAAATGAAGGACATGCACCAGGTACAACGAGAAATATTCAAATTCCTCCGCCGCATGCCCCGCAACCGGGGCGCCGAACTGCGACGAGCGTTCCTCGACCTGAAAACGACCCTCGAGCAGGTACGGGAAGATCCGTATGAACGCCGTCCATTCCTCTATCTCGACATCATCTCCTGGCTGGAGAGCAAGCTGGAAGACAAGCCGGTACAGGATATCATTCACCGCAAGTTCCTGCTCCGCCGCAAAGGTCCGATGGGAGCGCTGCACTGATTACAGCGGCATACGGAAGCGCTCGTTTGTACGTTTAACTAATCTGAACCGTACTTTACCCCCATACCTATGAAGATCCGGATACTTTTTCTCTCTTTCTTTGCTACTCTTTGCACGCTGCCGCTCGCTGCTCAGGTGAGCGGTACGGTGACCGATCGGGCGGGCGAACCGCTTCCCTTTGCCAGCATCTACCTGAAAGGCACTACTACCGGTACGACCTCCAACGTCGAGGGGGAATATAAGCTCGAACTGGCCCCTGGCGCCTACCATTTGGTCTTCCAGTATGTCGGGTATCGCCAAAAGACGGTCGAGTTGCAACTCGGCGCCGAGCCTTACCGGCTGGATATCACCCTCGAAGAGGAAGCCATCCAACTGGCGGCAGTCGAGGTGTTGGCTAATGCCGAAGATCCTGCCTATGCGATCATCCGCAAGGCCATCGCCCGGCGGGAGTACTTTCGCGATCAGGTCGAAGCCTTCAGCTGTGACGTGTATATCAAGGGCGCCATCAAGGTTCTCGATGCCCCGGAGAAAGTACTCGGCGTCGAAGTGGGGGATATGGAGGGAAATCTCGACTCTACCCGACAGGGCATCCTGTACCTTTCGGAATCGGAATCCAGATTGTACTTCCAACAGCCCGATCGCATCCGGGAGGTGATGGTCTCCTCCAAGGTGAGCGGCAACGACAACGGGTTTAGCTTCAATAGCGCCGGCGACATGAACATCGATCTCTATCGGAACACTTCCGACTTCGGTCGCCCCGTGATCTCGCCCATTGCCCAAAACGCCCTGAATTACTACCGATACCAGTTGCTCGGCACGACCCTCGACGAAGACGGACGACTGCTCAACAAGATCAAGGTGATGGCGAAACGGCCGGAAGAACCCGTGTTCGAAGGCATTATCTACATCGTCGAAGACCTTTGGAATATCCAGGGCGTCGACGTTTTTCTGACGGGCTCCGCCATCAACCAGCCGGTCATCGACACGCTGTATATCAAACAGGTCTTCGTTCCGGTGGCCGAACCCGATGTCTGGCGGATGTTCTCGCAGTCGTTTAAGCTCAAGGGAGGGTTCTTCGGGTTTCGCTTCGGCGGCGACTTCACCGCGATCTACCGGGAATATGACCTGCAACCCGAATTTGCCGACGGTTTCTTTGGCAACGAACTTTTCGTGGTCGAAGAGGGCGCTAACGAAAAAGGCCTGGCCTACTTCGATACCATTCGCCCACTGCCGCTGACCCTGGAAGAAAAGGTCGATTATGTGCGTAAGGATAGCCTGCAGGTCATCCGCCGCTCCAAACCTTATCTCGATTCGCTCGATGCCAAGAACAACAAGTTCACGGTCGG
>JAGQXA010000488.1 GCA_020436865.1 Saprospiraceae bacterium
CATCAGCTCCAACTGACAGAGGAAGAGGCCGCCCGCCGGGAAGAGCTGAGCAAGCAGCAGGAAGTGTTGAGCCGGCAGTACGAAGAAGCCCTGCGAGCTTTCGAGAAAGCAAAACTCCGCGATTCTCAGGAGGCCGAGCGGATGCAACTGCGCGTGGAAGCCCTGCAAAGAGAGTTGGAAGAACGGGCGGCCCGGTTGGAAGATCTTCACGGCCACCAGCTACGGGGACAACTGCAACTCATGGAAGTACCCGATGCCTCCGCTCGCTTTTTCGCTCCGCAAATGCTCGAGGTCGTGCCGCAGGTCGAACCGGGGGTGTTTTTCCATACCGACGGGATCGGCTTCTTCGACTCGAACGTCAAGGGGGCTTTCGAGCGCCAATTGCGCCGCGACGGCCACCTGCAAAGCGGAAGGTCCTATACCCTCGAACTGACCGGCAAGAAGCTCTGGATCAACGGCGAGAAGCAACCTGAAGAGGTATACGAGAAATACCGCCGCATCTACGAAGAAGCGACGGGCGTCGACCTATCCAAGAAATCGCGGATCGAGATCGCGCAGTGACCTACATAATGTAAACACATTGTTAAGTTGCCGTAAAGAATAAGTAGTAGCTCAATGCAAGTACCGACGCCCTTTCCGGGGTTCTGCTCTGGAAGGGGCTATTTCGAGGAGTGGGAAGGTTGTTGACGGGAATGGAAACACGCACTCATTCGTAGATCGAGCGTGCAAGTTCCTGCTGGTTGAATAAATTTCCGTTCTTAATGTAAGTGTTTACTGGGGCGGCTGTGAGAAGCCGTTCCAGTTTTTGCTTAGGGGGCGGAAACGACCAGTGGGCCGAGCAATTGGGCTTTGTCAAGGAAGGACAGGATGCAGCAGATCAGGAACAAGATGAAGGCGATGGTCAGATCTTTACTGCCTTTGTTGTAATTCTTTTCCATAGTTCATGGGTTCTGGTTACACAGGGATTATAAAACCTCGTTTGTCGAGTGGTCTCATCTGGAAGTTTAGGGCTGATGGGTGTTTGGGAAAGTTCAGCGGGCAATCGGGTATTGTTGTTGTTACCCTGAGGAAAAAATTTTGCCCAGTATTTTACAAAAGTAATAAAAAAAGGTACAGCTGTAAATGAGGCGGGAGGAAAATATGCCTTCCGGGCCGAAAATCACTGTTCCTGGGTATGCCTGGCGGCTCGTTCTAGCGATCCAGCCATTGTTTGAAGTCGCCGACCCGGTCGCGGCTAACGATCACCTCCAGATCTTCGAAATCGGGCCGTAGCTCCAGCTTCAACCGCCCGTTGAAATAGGTATGTATCTTGTGAATGCTCTCGAGATGGACCATGATCTTGCGATTAATGCGAAAGAACTGCTCGGGCGAGAGTAATTCGGCGACCTGTTCGAGCGTGAAGTCGATCAGATGCCGCTTGCCGGACCGGCTGCGGGCATACAGCAAGCCTTCCTCCGAATAGAGGTAGGCGATATCGGCCACCGGCAGGTAGGAGAGTTGCTGACCGGCCCGGATCAGGAAGCGTTCTTTGTACCGGGGCTGATGCAGGCCCTTCAGCAGCGCGCTCATGGCCGCCGGATCGATGGGGTTCCGCCACTTCTCGTATTTTTCGATCGATTGCCGCAATTCGTCCGGATCGATGGGCTTTAGCAGGTAATCGACGCTGTTCACCTTGAAGGCCCTGAGGGTATATTGATCGTAGGCCGTGGTGAAGACCACCGGCGCTTCCACCGGCACCTCCTGGAAGATCTCGAAGCTCAACCCATCGGCCAACTGAATATCCATGAAGATCAGATCGGGCGCCGCGAAGGTGCGCAGCCATTTCACCGC
>JAGQXA010000489.1 GCA_020436865.1 Saprospiraceae bacterium
ACGGCCTGATCGACCTCGGCCAATTGGAAGCCGCGATCAAGGATACCACGATCCTGGTCGCCGTGATGTGGGCCAATAACGAAACGGGCGTCATCCAGCCGATGAAAGAGATCGGCGATATCTGCGCCAAGCATGGGGTGCTGCTCTTCAGCGACGCCACCCAGGCCGTCGGAAAGATCCCGGTGCATCCGAAAGAGGTCGGCGTGCACCTGATGGCCTTCACCGCACATAAGATGTACGGCCCCAAAGGCGTGGGCGCCCTGTTCGTCAACCGCAAGCAGCCACGCGTGAAAGTGACGGCTCAAATGGACGGCGGCGGGCACGAGCGCGGAATGCGCTCGGGAACGCTCAATGTGCCGGGCATCGTCGGTTTCGGCAAAGCGGCCGAAATCGCCAAAAAAGAAATGGCCCAGGACGCCGAGCGCCTTTCCAAATTGCGCGACCGCCTCGAGAAAGCCCTGATGGAGAAACTCGAAGAGGTTTACTTCAACGGCCATCCGGTACACCGCATGCCGCATGTCACCAACCTCTCCTTCAAGCACGTGGAGGGCGAGGGCCTTATGATGACGTTCAATCAGAATATCGCCGTGTCTTCGGGCTCGGCCTGTACCTCGGCCTCGCTCGAACCTTCCTATGTGCTGGTAGCCCTGGGCCTGGGCGACGACCTCGCGCACTCCTCGATCCGCTTCAGCCTGGGCCGCTTTACCACCGACGAAGAGATCGATCTAGCGATCGAAGCCCTGACCAAAGGCGTGAACCACATGCGCGAACTCAGCCCGATCTGGGAAATGTACAAGGAAGGGATCGATCTGGAAAACGTCGAATGGCAGGAACATTGATCACCCATCCAGGTGACAAAGATCACCTGCGCTATTTAGAATAATTCTTAAATTGCCCATTATAAAATATACGTCATGGCATACTCTGATAAAGTTCTGGACCATTTCAAGAATCCCCGCAATGTCGGCACCCTCGACAAGAGCAAGAAGAACGTGGGCACCGGCCTGGTGGGCGCTCCGGAATGCGGCGACGTGATGCGTCTGCAGATCGAAGTGGATGACGCTACCGGCATGATCAACGACGCCAAGTTCAAAACCTTTGGCTGCGGGTCGGCCATCGCTTCTTCTTCGCTCGCCACCGAATGGCTCAAGGGGAAGACCATCGACCAGGCGCTTACGATCGACAACATGGAGATCGTGGAGGAACTGGCCCTGCCGCCGGTGAAGATCCACTGCTCGGTGCTGGCCGAAGACGCCATCAAAGCCGCCATCCGCGATTATCAGGAGAAAAACGGCATCGCAGCGCCGGCCGCCGACGAACAGGCCAGCGCCTGATCCATTCACAAACGTGTACACTCATTATGTTATTCGTAGCAGATAGCGCCAAAGAAAAGATCCGGCAGATCCGGCAGGAAGAAGGGCTCGGCGATGAGTTTTTTATCCGTGTATCCGTGACCAGCGGCGGTTGCTCCGGATTGACCTATCAAATGGACTTTGACAACGAGTCGAAGCCCAACGATCAGGTGTTTGAAGATAATGGGGTCCGGGTAGTGACCGACCTCAAGAGCTTTCTCTATCTCTGCAACACCACCCTCGAATTCTCCGGTGGCCTCAACGGCAAAGGGTTCTATTTCAACAACCCCAATGCCGCCCGTACCTGCGGCTGCGGCGAAAGCTTCGCCGTGTAAGCCGGGCCCGGAATAGCGGCCTCCACGAAACTCCAATCGGTCCGGTGACCGGCTGGAGTTTTTTCGTTTCTTTGCGGCGATGTACCGCTTTCCCTCCGATCGATTCTTGCTCCTGGCCCTGGCGCTAACGCTGGGCCTGTCCTTGCTACGGCTCGACCGGCAGCCTATTGCGGAATGGGACGAGGCCCGAGTCGGGATCAATGCCGTCGAGATCTGGCGCACGGGCGATTGGATAAACCCCTATTTTGCGGGAAAACCCGATGCCTGGGTGGCCAAGCCCCCGCTCAACACCTGGCTGGTGGCCCTGGCCCTGCGCTTCTTCGGATACGAACCTTTCTTCCTCCGCCTGCCGGCCTTGCTGGCAAACCTGCTGACCGTCTTTTTCCTTTTCCGGCTGATCGCTTTGTATCGCTCTCCTCGCTTTGCCCTCCTGGCCGTGCTGTTGCTGTTGAGCGTGAAGGGTTTTCTGGGCATCCATGTCGGCCGAACCGGCGACCCGGACGCCCTGTTGCTGGCATTGCTCACCGGCGCCACCTTCTTCTTGGTGCGGGCGGTATCGTTCGAGCGTCGTGCCGACTGGTGGTGGATGGGGCTCTTGTGGGGACTGGCCTTCTGGACGAAGGGGCCTGCGGCAGGAGTGCTGGCCCCGGGGTGGTTCTTGTTTATCGTCCTGCAGGGAAAGGTCAAGCAGATCTTAGCGAACCGGGCCTTCTGGCTGGGCATGGCCGCCTTCCTCGCATTGGCCGCCGGCTGGCTCGGACTGGCAACCCGTTTCGGACTGGAAAGTCCGGAGCCGATCTTTGCCGGCCGGAATGCACTGGAGCGGATGCTAAGCTACGATCTGTGGCAGCGTTTCTCCGAGTCGAACTTTGAGCAGCCGCAGCATCCCTCGCGCTTTACCTTCTTTTTCATCTACCTCGATGCGCACTTCAACGTCTGGAACTATGCCCTCTTCGGCGCCGTCCTGGGCGGACTGTATCTTTGGCTGATCCGCAAATGGCAGTGGTGGCGCGAAGAACCCTTGCTTCTGCTTTCCGTCGCCTGTTGGGCCTCCCTGGGAGGACTGCTGTCGCTGGCGGCCACTACCCATCGCTGGTACATGGCGCCGGTCTTGCCCTACCTGGCGATCACGACCGCCTACGGTCTGTGGTGGGCCGGACGGCGAGCGGTTTGGTCGCGGGCGGCCATAGGGGCTTTGCTTCTCTTTACCCTGGGCCGGCATGCCTGGCAACTCGCGCATCCGGGCCCGCCTCCGATCGAACTTGCAACGATCGTTCCGCGCATACAGGAGGTTACCGAGGTATATATCGTACCTCCTTTTCCGAAACAAGACCTGCTGTTGTATCTTTACCTGGCAAGGCCAGACCTGCGGTTTGTCGAAGGCATTGGGGAACTGCCGCCGGGCGCTCAGGTGCTATTGAGCGTTGCCCCGCTGAACTGGGAGGTGCTGGAAAAGACCGCTAACCTGACCTTCGCCCGAAAACCCCGCTAACATCCAAAAACTAAAATCCAAGATCCACCCAAAATAGCGTTCGGACCGCTTGTAGCGGTCTGAACGCAACCAAGATCCAAGATCAAAGATCCCCGCCTACGCTAATCCCGACTTAGTCGGGACGGCGGGCAAAGCACCCTCAACATGCCTAATTTCCTCCTTCTCCAAACCGCATTCATCGGCGACGTCGTGCTGGCGACCGCCCTGGTCGAGAAGCTGCATCGCAGCTTTCCGGAGGCGGAGATCGACTTCTTGCTGCGGAAGGGGAACGAAGGGCTGTTGGCCAGGCATCCCCACATTCGGCGGGTGTGGGTGTGGGATAAAAGTCGGGGAAAATACCGCCACCTCTGGCGGTTGCTCCGGCAGATCCGCGCAGAGCGCTACGACGGGGTGATCAACCTGCAGCGATTCTTTTCGACGGGTTTGCTGACGGCCTTTTCCCGTGGAAAGGCGCGAGTGGGGTTCGACAAGAACCCTTGGTCGTTTGCCTTTGACCGGAAAGTCCCACATCGCTGGGGTACGGATGAAACGCCCCTGCACGAGGTCGAACGGAATTTGCAACTGATCGCCGAATGGGCCGATGATGCCTTCGAACCCCCACGCCTGTATCCTCCGGAAGATGCGTTGGACGAACTGGAGATTAGCCGGCCCTACGTCTGCCTGGCGCCCACCTCAGTGTGGTTTACGAAGCAATGGCCGGCCGGAAAATGGGTGGAACTGCTGCGACGTCTGCCGGCAGACCACTGCGTGTATCTGCTGGGCGGCCCGGCCGATCATGCCGTCTGTGAGCGGATCCTGCAGGAAAGCGGGCGCGAGAA
>JAGQXA010000066.1 GCA_020436865.1 Saprospiraceae bacterium
CGAACGATCGGCTCCTTTAGCTGGTACTGGTCTTTGTTCAATTCGTAGAATTCCGCCAATTCCTGTTGGGTGACGGTCGAATCGAGCAATTGTTCGACCAGCAGTTTTTCGTAGTTATGCCGGATCAAAGACGCCCGGTAGTCGCGCACCAGTTTGTCGATGTTGAGGTCTTTTGGCACATTGCGCTCAGCCTCGTACATCATGACCGCCTCGCGGACCCATCGCTCGATATAGGCCTTGATGATCAGACTGCTATCTTCGCTGCTCGAGCTCTCCGGGATCATGCCTTCCAGTTCCGACAGGTAGAGGGTCTTGTTGTGCACCTTGGCCAGCAATTGGTCGTTCTCCGTACCGGCCGGCGCCGGCTGGCACGACCAGGCCAACCAGGGAAGGAAGGCGGCGATCCACAGCAGCTGAACGAATGGTCTTTTCATAGGTCCTTATTGACGCACCAGGTTGTCGAAGACGTTCCGGTCGACCTCTACCTTGTATTCGTTCCGGAGTTCTTCGACCCATTGGCGTTCGAGGTAATCCTGATAATCGGCGATCACATAGCCGCGGGCTTCGTCGAGGCTCTTCGGTTCTTCCGGCAGGATCTTCTCGATCTTGATGAAGGAGTGGGTTCCTTCGCGGTCGTTATGTTCGATCGCGGTTTGGCCGCCCACCTTCCAGACCACGTCGTCCAGTACCTTGTTGCGTCCTTTTTCGTAGGTCTGCTCGGCGACGGATACGACCGGGTTCGCTGCGTCTTCGTTGAATTTATGCAGCACTTTGTCCGGACTGTTCTTGGCGGCGAACTTGTAGACCTTGTCGATCAGGTCGGCGTCGTTGCTCTTGATCGTGTAGAGGCTGCTTATTGCCCGTTCGCGCCACTTGTACTTGCCCTTGATCTGCGCGAAGTACTTCTCGAGCCCGACCGAATCCTGGGCGGCCTTGTCCCACACCAGCATTTTAGTGGCCTCGAACAGCAGGATGCCCTCCTCGTATTCACGCATGAGCGACTTGAAGTCGGGATACTTCTTTTCGAGCTGTTGCTCTTCGTATTTCAAGGTACTTTCGTTGACGAAATCGCCGTACAACTGTTTGACGGCATCGGCAATCGGCGTATTGCGGCCCATGCGGATGCGCTGCCGCGTGGCGCGGCCCAGGAAGTCGGTGAAGTCGCCGAGGGTGACCTTGTAGGTTTTGCCGAAGGCGAAGAGCAGTTCTTCCGAGCCCTTCTCCGGCGCTTTCCATTTGTAGGTCAGGAAATCCTCCGTTAAAGTGTCGGTGAAATTGACAAGCGTTGTATTGAACTCGATAAAGTTGCTCTCCTTCTTGATCTTTTCGATCATGGCCAACTTGGCGGCCTCGAAGCGCGCGTCGTTCTTGATCTTGCTTTGCAGGCCGCCGCGTGCGATGTTGTAAGGTTGCGTCTCCTTCTTGCTGATGCGCTTGATGATGTGCCAGCCGGCGGTCGTTTCGACCGGTTTCGAATAGCCGCCGTCGTTCGGGATGGAAAAGGCGGCATCTTCGAACTTGCGATCGTAGCGGTTGATCCCGAAGGTACCCAGGTAACCGCCTTTGGCAGCCGTGCGCTTGTCTTCCGAGCGCGTTTTGGCCAATTCGTCGAAGTCGGCGCCGTTCTGCAATTCGGCGTAGATCTGGTCGATAATGGCTTTGGCGTCTTTCTTTTCCGTCATCTCCCCTTTGCGAATGAGGATGTGCGCCACCTCCACCTCGCCGCGCGCGGGCCGGCGATCGTGCACGATCAGCAGGTGATAGCCGGCGGTGGTGCGGATCGGGTCGGAGATGACGCCGATAGGCTGGGTGTAAGCCGCCGTTTCGAGCGGATAGAAGCCGTTGGGGAACAAGGCTGTCACATACCCGATCCGGCCCAGGTTCTTGGTTACGGATTTGTCGGCCGAATTCTGCAAGGCCAGCGAGTCGAAGCGCTCTCCCTCGGCAATGCGTTTCTTCAACACGAGGGCCCGTTGGTAGGCCTTGATGGTATCGTCGGGAGTGGCGTTTTCATCGACGGCAATGACCAGATGGCTGATGTCGACGTCCTGCTGAACGCGTTCATAGGCCTCTTGGATCAGGCGTTCGGTTACTTCCTTGTCGATCAGGTATGAATCGGCCAACTGCCGGCGATAACCTTCCAGTTCCTGCTGCAGGGATTGGATCGTATCGAGCTTCAGTTCCTTGGCTTTCTGGACCTTCAACTTGAATTTCGTGTACAGCCGCAGGTATTCCTCTACGGAGCCGCGCGAGTAATCGGCTTTGTCGCCGTTGGTCTTCTCGTAGATGTAGACAAATTCGGAGACATGCACCGGATCGCCGTTCACGGTGAACAGCACGGGATCTTCATGGCCGTTCTGAGCCGGCAGCGACCAGGCCAGAGCGATCAACAAGAACAAACTCAGAAAACGTATCATTATCGGGGATTTTGATATGTAGTAAGGTTGCAAAAAACTCCGCAAAATTAGCAATTTTTCAACGAAAGATGCGGCTTGGGGAATAATGAACGACAGGACTCGGCTATTCTTGTACATAAAGCCGTTTTACCCGTCCGGAAATATTGGTGAACACCTCGTACGGGATGGTCTGCAGGCTGTCGGCCAGGAGTTGCACGGGTTGGTCTTTTCCGAAGACGATCACTTCGTCGCCCTCTGCCGCATCGGGCGTCTGACTGAGATCGACCATGCACATGTCCATGCATACATTGCCGACAATGGGCGCCAGTTGCCCGCGGATCAGCACGGAAAAACGGCCGTTGCCGGCGCCGCGCAGCAAGCCGTCGGCATAGCCGATACTGATCACGGCAATGCGTTTCGGTTCGCTTAGCTGCCCCTGGCGGCCGTATCCGACCGTTTCTTCGGCCGGCACTTCCTTGATCTGGGAGATCGTGGCCTTGAGGGTCAGCACGGGCTGCAGTTCGGCCTGTAGCTCCCGGGAACTATCGATGCCGTAAATGCCGATCCCGAGCCTGACCAGGTCCATCTGGTACTCCGGGAAGCG
>JAGQXA010000490.1 GCA_020436865.1 Saprospiraceae bacterium
CGCGTGTAGCGTTTGGGGTTCAGGCGCACGTCCTGCAGCAGGAGTTCCATGTTGAGCAGGGTGCGGGTGAGGTTGTCGTAGAGGGCCGGGTCGTTGACCAGCATACCGAGGGTATTGTCGCCCTGGTCGATCTTGGCCAGGATGCCGGAGAGGTCGGCCACGGCCTGGTCGACCGTTTTAAGGGTACCCTGGAATTGGCGGATCGTCTCGGTCGTTTCGCTGACGGTTTGTCCGAGTTGGGCTTCCTTGAGTTCGGAGCTGAGCGACTCGACATTCGACAGGATGGTCTTGATCTCGGCATTGCTTTCTTCCAGGCTGCCGGTGATGGAGGCCACGTTCTGCAGGCTCGCCTGGATAGAGCCGGAGGAAGCCGCCAGCAGTTGATCGAGGCGACGGGTGCTGGAATTGAGGTTGGCCAGGGTGCCTTTCACGTCTTCGATGCTCTCGGCGAAGGCGCCGCCCTGATCGGCCTGGGCCAGCAAGGTGTCGACGATCTCTTTGAGCCCTTCGCGCAAGATCTGCAGGTAGGTTTCCACATTGTCGGTTCCGACCATCGAGTTGAGGAAGCCGACGGTTTCTCCCGGCAGGTGATCACCCGAGCTGGCACAGGCGTCGCCCGAGCAGGTGCCTTCGAATTTGAGGACGACGGCGCGGCCGCCCATCATGCCCGTCGTGCGGATCTGCGCGATGGCGGTGCGCGGAATGGGCACGTCCTTGCGCACGTCGAGCTCGACCACGATCTTGGTCAGGTCTTGCGGTTTCAGGTAGACGTCTTTGACGATGCCCACCTGGAAGCCGTTGACGAGCACCGGGTTGGAGATGGCCAGTTCGTCGACATGGTCGTATTCGACGTAGAAGATCTGGGAGGAAGCCAGGATATTCTTGCCTTTGAGGAACTCATATCCCCAAATGAGCACACTGATGGCCACCACGGCCAGGATTCCGATTTTGGTTTCTCTTGCCATGTACCGAGTTTTTAAACGGAATGAGAGGAAATGCGATTCCGTTGCCGGTTTGCAACTAAGGCGCCAAATTTCCGGCATTTTTTGTCAAAAACAGAACTTTCCCCCGGAAAAGTTAGCGGAGTCCTAATTCGCGCTTGGCCTGGGTGACGGAAATGCGCAGCCCGTCTTTGTAAGCCACGACGAAGGCGTCGGTAAAGCCGCGCTGGCGCAACTGTGCCCGGGCCTCGGAGGCCGCGTCCAGCGTATCGAAATTGCGGGCCTGGTACTTGTAGAGGCCGTCTTCCTGAACGACCTGCACCAGATAGCCGACCTCGCGCCAGTGGGCGAAGTTGGTCTCGATGGGCTGAGGGGAGGCTGCCAATTGCACGCGGAACTGGATATGGCCGGGCGCGTCGAGCGTGCCGCCGGTGGCCGGACTTTTTTCGTGAAAGTCGGCCGGTGGGGGAGTCGCGGAGGCGATCGACGAGGTAGCCGGGCTTTGGGCGGGCGTGGCGGCGTAGGTCTGAGCGATCTGAGGTGTATCGATAGCCAGCGTTTGGGGCTTGGGTTGCGGCTGTTCGGTAGTACTTTGGCTGGCGGGGGTGACTTTCGGGTTGGTCGCCATCGATTCCGGAAGTTGGTTCATAGCCACCGGCAGCACGGGCGGCGGCGTATCGGTGCCCTCCATTTCCGACTTGTAGCTGTGAAAGGCGAGGAGGATGGCCTGGGCGACCTGCAATTGGCCGGTTTCGCTCATGAGGTATTCCTCTTCGAGGCTGTTGCTCAGAAAACCCGTTTCGATGAGCACGCTGGGCATGGCTGTAGCCCGGAGTACCAGAAAACCCGCCTGTTTAACCCCCCGGCTGTGGAGGTTGGCCACGCCGGCCATTTGCTGCTCGACCTTGCCGGCAAACAGGATGCTTTGTTCGAGATAGGCATTTTGATACATCGACAGGATGATGTGTCCTTCCGGAGAGTTGGGGTCGTAGTCGTAGTTCTCTTCATAGTTGTCTTCCAGCAAAATGGCCGAGTTTTCGCGCATGGCCACTTCCAGGTTCTCCTGCATCCGGTGGGGGCCGAGCACATAGGTTTCCGAACCGTGCACATGACTGGCCTTCGGAATGAAGTTGCAGTGGATGGACAGGAACAGGTCGGCATTGCTTTGATTGGCGATCTGAGCGCGCTTGTGCAGCGGTATGAACACATCGCTGTCGCGCGTGAGAATGACCTGAAGATCGGGATAATGCGTGCGCAACAACTCGCCCAATTGCAGGGCGATGTTCAGGGCGATGGTCTTTTCGTAAGAAGAGGAACCGAGGCAACCCGGATCATGCCCGCCGTGGCCGGCATCGATCACTACCTTTTTTATTCCGAAATTCTTGGGGGGACTTACGCGCAGTTCGTTAATTTTACCCCGATGGGTTCGCAGGCTGTCGTGAGAAGGCTGTGAATAGGCGTGGGTAGCGGTCGTCGCCGCTCTGACGGAAGTGTTAAAGTGGTCAGAGAAGAACGGCAAAACAAAGAACAGCATCGTTAGACAAGCGAAGCGCGACTTAAGCATGGCGTAGGGTTTTCATTCGCTACCGGCGGCCTTCAGCTAGGCGCCCGAATATGGGCCGATGGGCCTTCGACCCCCGCAAAATAACGCAAATAATCAGTTGAAAACAAAACTACCCATAACAATTTTGTTTCTGCTGACGGCCCTTCCCGCCGGTGTTTTCGCACAGGAACTCCAGCCTCCGGCCGACAGTTTGCCCCCTCCTGCAGCGGTGCTTCCGGTCGATAGCCTGTTGTCCGTCCCCCCGCTGCAGCGCTCTCTACCCGTCGATACGTTCCCCTTGGCCGACAGCCTCCGGCCGGCCGCTGCGCCGGTTCGCGACGGCCGGCCGGAGCCCGAGGTCAAGATTGCCGAAGGCGGCCTCGACGGACCGGTAGATTACACGGCGCGCGACTCCATGATCTACGATCTGGAAAACCAACGCGTCTATTTGTACGGCGGCGCCCAGATCAAATACACCGGAGTCGATCTGACGGCCGCCTACATCGAATTCGACTGGAAGAACAATACGGTCAGGGCCAAAGGCCATCGCGACCTCCTGGGGCGTTGGCAAGAAATGCCGACCTTCAGCGACGGTACGCAGAACCTGCAGGCGCAGGAGTTCCTGTACAATTTCGAGACCAACAAGGCGGTCATTTACGAGGTGCTGACCACGCAGAACGACCTCTACGTACGCGGAGAGCAGGCCAAGTTGATCCGGACCGAAACCGACACGTCCCACACCGACGTGATCTACAACAAGAACGCCATCTTTACGACCTGCGACCATCCGGAGCCACACTTTGGCGTGCGCAGCCGAAAGCAGAAAGTGATCGCCGACAAGGTGGTGGTGGTCGGTCCGTCAAATGTGGAGATCATGGGCGTGCCGACGCCGCTTTGGCTACCGTTCGGCTTTTTTCCGGTAACGAAGGGGAAGAGTACCGGACTCATCTTCCCACAGACCTACGAGTATTCGCCGGCCTGGGGATTTGGCTTCCGGAATGTGGGCTGGTACTTTCCGATCAGCGAGTACATGAACCTGCAACTCACCACCGATATCTACCTGAAAGGCACCTATCGCCTGCGGGCCACCGGCAATTACAACCGCAGATACAAGTACAACGGGCGGTTCTTCTTTGAATTCAGCGATCTGCGCAACGAAGACCCGACCGGCAACTTCGTGCGCGACCGGGCCGTGCAACTGACGCTGTCGCACAAACAGGATGCAAAGGCGCACCCCTCACGCAATATCGGCGGCAACATCGACATCCAGACCAACAATGCCCGCAGCCGCAACTACAACGACGCTGAAAATGTATTGGCGACCGATCTTAGTTCGAATTTCACCTATCGCGAGTCGTTTCCGGGCAAACCCTACAACTTGTCGGTCGGCCTTACGCATTCGCAAAACACCCAATCGCGCGATGTGACCATCAGCTTCCCGACGGTTAACTTCCAGACGCAGACGCTGTATCCCTTCAAACCCAAGGGAAGGCCGAGTCAGGACAAGTGGTACGAAAAGGTGACCCTGACCTACCGCGGAGAAGCACGCAGCGAACTGAGGGGTAAGGACACTACCATTTTCCGGAAGGAATCGATCGAGAACATCCAGTTCGGCGCCCGGCACGACATCACCTCCGACGCATCCTTCAAATTGGGCTATTTCAATATCAACCCGCGGATCTCCTACGACGAGGTCTGGTATTTCAAAACGCAGGAAAAGTATTTCGATCCCACCCTGGTCATCGTCGACGATACGGCCACGATCGACGGCGAACTGGTGGTCTTGTCGTCCGACACGACCTTCGGCACCGTCACGGATTCGATCAACTTCGGCTTCAAGCCCCTGCGGAAGTTCAATACCGGGGTCAATATCGATACCAAGCTCTTCGGAACCCTTCCCCTCAAGCTGGGCCGGCTGAAGGGCGTGCGGCATGTGGTGACGCCCTCGATCGGACTGAGCTACACGCCCGACTACACCCGCGAGGGCTGGGGGTACTTCAACTCCGTACGTACCGATAGCCGCGACCCGGAGTTGATGGAGACCTACTCGGTTTTCCCGAATGGATTGTATTCCGGCGAGCGACCTTCTTCGACGGCCGGGCAACAATTGTTGCTGACCTACCGCCTCAGCAGTTTTGTCGAGGCCAAGGTAGCGGCCAAACGCGATACGACGCAAACCTCCCGGGGCGCTCCGCCGAAAGATCGCATCATTCGATTGTTGCGGCGGCTCGATCTCGACGGCAACTACAATTTTGCTGCCGACTCTCTGAAATTCAGCACCTTGCGCCTGTCGGCCAATAGCACTCTGTTTGGCGGTCTGACCAGCGTGATCCTGTCGGCGACCTACGATTTCTACGAGATCAACGAGAAGGGCAATCGCATCGAGCAGTTCGTTTGGGATACGCGGGGCAAGCCCTTGCGCTTCGTCGACGCCCGCGCCAGTTTTTCCACGACTCTGACGGTCAAGAAGATCCGGGATATCTTCTCCGGGGGCGCCGCGGCCACGAGCGGGCAGGGGAGGAGTCCGGCCGCACCCCCGGGTCGGCGATCCGTGCAGGAGGAAGGCTTGCTAAGCGTGTTCGAGAACTTTAACATCCGCCACAACCTCGTGCTGCAGGGGCAGTCGACCGCAACGGTCGATACGTTCTTCGTGCAAACCAATGTCATCACGTTGAACGGCAATGTACCGCTCACGCCGGCTTGGCGGGTGTCTGTCGGTAGTTTCGGCTACGATTTCGTGAATAAGAAGGTCACCTTTCCTTCGCTTTCGATCTCGCGCGATCTGCACTGTTGGAATATGGGCCTGAGCTGGCAGCCTTCGCGCGGCACCTACGCTTTTTTCCTGCGGGTCGATCCGGGCTCCATTTTCGACTTCATCAACATTCCCTATCAGAAAGGCAATCAGGATGCGTTCTTCAGCGGCGGTTTTTCGGGGTTCTAGGACCACTTCTACCGCCTTTCCCCCAGTTCCTTGTTGAACTCCGCCGTTTCCACCTGCGGATCTTTTTCCAGGATCTGCAGCATATGCTCGGGCTCGGTGAGATAGGGGTCGAAGCGGAACAGCCAGATATTCATTGAGCGGGAGAGCTGGGCTTTGAGAGAGGCGTACTGTCGTTGGTAGCCCATCACCCACTGTTGGGCATCGGCTTCCGCTTGTAGTTGTACGATGATCTCGTCGGGGATGACGTAATTCGGCAGGCCGAAGCTCGGCTTTTCGAGCAGTTCCCAATCGTCGGCATTTGCCAGGA
>JAGQXA010000491.1 GCA_020436865.1 Saprospiraceae bacterium
CAGGTGTTCCGCCATTTGCGTTATTCCCTGATGTACATCGACCCTCATACCGGCGATTTCTCCCCGCTACTGGTAAAGGGGAAGCCGGATGTACAGGAGATCGCGAGCGGACCATTTGCCGGAGGTATTTCCTATACCTACGAAATGCTCCCGGAAGCGACCTGGGATAACGGCGATCCGATCACCGGCGAGGATTACGCCTTTTGCCTGAAAGCCATCCTCAACCCGAAGGTGCCTGCGCAGCGCTTGCGGGTGTATTTTGAGAATATCCGCGATGTCGTGGTCGATGCCGCAAACCCGCGGCGTTTTACCGTCATTACCGACGAGCCCTACATCCTGGCCGAAGAGGCGATCAGTGGTGGTTTCTCCCTTTTTCCCGCCTATGTCTACGATCCGGAGGGACTGATGGCGGGTTTTACCGTGCGCGAGCTGGCGGATTCCGGCACTCTGGCCGGCTTGGAGAACGATCCGCGCCTTCAGCAGTTTGCCGATCTCTTTTCGCAGGATCGCTTCAACCGGGAACCGGAGTTCATCCAGGGCTGCGGTCCGTACCAGCTGGAAAGCTGGGAATCCGGCCAGCGCCTGGTGTTGCGGCGGAAGGCCAATTGGTGGGGCGACAAGCTTAAGGAAGATTATCCGCTGATCAAGGCCTATCCGTCGTCGATCACCTACCGGCCGGTGCGCGACAATGCCGCTGCGGCCACGATGGTCAAAGACGAGCAACTCGACATCGCCGTCATGATCGACTCCAAGGATTTTGTGGACTTCCGCGACGATGCGCGCCTCAACGGCATCTACGAATTCTACTCGCCGTCGATGATGGCTTTTTACATGATCTACATCAACACGCGCCGCCCGGAATTGAACGATCGTCTGGTGCGCCGGGCCCTGGCCCATGCCGTGAACGTCGAGGAGATCATCGAGACGGTCTTTTTCGGGCTCGGTCAACCCACGGTCGGACCGATCCACCCCTCCAAAGATTACTACCGCAAAGACCTGCCCCTCATCCGGCAGGATTTCGACAAGGCCCGTAGTCTGCTGCGGGAGGCTGGCTGGGAAGACACCAATAACGACGGCACGGTCGACAAGACGATCGACGGGCAACGACTCGAAATGAAACTCGACTACCTGATCTCCAACAACGAGGTCACCGAACGCTTAGCCCTGTTGGTGAAAGACGCTGCCCAGCGGATCGGTATCGAGCTCAACATCGTGGCCCGCGATTTTCAGAACTATCGCACCGAACTGAATAACCGCAACTTCGACATTGCCGGCGGGGCCCTGCAGGCGCAGCCTATTCTCGACGATCTGGTTCAGATCTGGCATACCGAAAGCGATCGGCCCGACGGCTTCAACCGGATGGGGTTCGGCAACGCGGAAAGCGATGCGCTGATCGAAGAGGTCCGGCATACGCTCGATAAGCAGCGCCGGGATCAGCTGTACCGGGAATTTCAGCAGATCGTCTACGACGAACAGCCGGTCATCTTTCTGATGGCGCCGCAAGGCCGCATCCTGGTGCACAAGCGCTTCGACAGCTTTACCTCGGTGGTCAACCCGGGTTATTTCCCGGAATTGTACCCTCTGCAGTACGAGGCGCCCATGCCGGAATGAAGCCCGCGTGGCCGTTGAAAACGGGCCTATGCTGATCTATCTGCTCAAACGCCTGCTCCTCTTCGTGCCGACCCTCCTGGTGGTGTCGCTGCTGGCCTTCGGCCTCAGTCGCGTAGCGCCCGGCGACCCCGTTTTGTCGGCCTGTGCCGGCAACCGCGAGTTGCTGCCCGACGATTACCGGCGCTGCGCCGGCGAGCTGCATCTCGACCGGCCCGCTTTCTATTTCAGTTTGGCTCCTGCAAGTTATCCGGATACGTTGTACCGCATCCTGCCGCTCCACCGGCGGGAGACCCTGCGGAAGATGATCGCCCTGTACGGCGAATGGCCCCTGCTCGCCGAGTACGACCGGGAGTTACAGAAACTGCAGGAGCAGATCCGCCTGCTTCCCGACAGCATCGACCGTCAGTTGCGGATCGATCTGCGACAGGCCGCCGAATCTTTGCGTCTGGCCAGCCAGGAAAAGGCGGTGCGCGGGCAGTGGGAGCGCCTGCAGGGCCTGCTGGCCGGGTCGCCTCAGGTGGATGACCTTCGCGCTCAACTCGGTCAGCTACAAGGGGTCGGCGATCGCCTCTTCGAAGGTGCGCGCCCAAACCGCCGTTTTTGGCCGGGCTTCCACTGGCACGGACCCGACAACCAGTACCATTGGTGGCTGAGCAATACCTTGCGGGGCGACTTCGGAAAATCGTACAAGGACAAGCGGCCGGTATTGACGAAGATCGGGGAGGCTTTGCGGTGGACGGTCCTCCTTAACGCGCTGGCCATCGCGCTGGCCTTCGGCCTGGCCATTCCGCTGGGCGTCTTTGCCG
>JAGQXA010000492.1 GCA_020436865.1 Saprospiraceae bacterium
CGCGAAATGCTCACCATCTCGCTGCAGCATTTCGGGATCGCCATCGGCATTGCGCTGGTGACCAGCGTCGTCTATTTCCAGCTGACTCCCCTGGGCGACGTCACCTCGGAGATCGAGGCCCGTACGGCGCCAACCTTCCTCGACGTGCTCGTCGCCTTTTTCGGCGGGATCGCCGGGATCATTTCCGGAAGCCGCCGCGACAAGTCGAACGCCATTCCGGGCGTGGCCATTGCCACGGCCTTGATGCCGCCGCTTTGCGTCACCGGTTTCGGGCTGGCCAACGGCGAGTGGGAGATCATGCTGAACTCCTTCTACCTCTTCTTCCTCAATGCCGTCTTCGTCGCCCTGGCCACCTACCTGATCGTCCGCTATCTGAAATTCCCGTATGAAGATATCGTCGACGAACGGGAGCGGCGGCGCACACAGCTGATCATCTTCTTCGTCAGCGCCCTCCTGATCCTGCCCAGCGTGTATATCCTTTCGGGAGTGCTCAATAAGCTCAACGAGAAGAGCCGGATCGAGGCCTTCTTCCAAAAGAACTTCCGCGACGCGCTCTGGGAAACGGCCGACAACAAGAAGACCGACAGCCTGGAGGTGAAACTGTTCTACTTCGGCCAGCTGCAGGAGGACTCGCTCGCCTACTACCGCGACGCCTTCCAGCAACTCGATTGCCGGGCCAAACTCGATATCATCCAAACCGATATCCCACGCTCGGAGGTAGATATCCAGGCCTTTGAGCAGTCGATGCGCAAGGAAATGATGTCCTTGCTCGAGGCCGATCAAAAGATCGAGGACGAGAAGGATCGCAAGATCCGCCAACTGGCCGATTCGATCACCTTGCTGCGCAGCGACTCAATCCTGTTCCGAAACCTGCTCGAAGAGGTGAAGGTCTTGTTCCCCGACATCCGGGAGATCGGCTTTGCGCAGAGCCAGCAGGCTGCCAGCAAAGACTCCACTGTCGCCACCCTGCCCACCTTGACCGTGAACTGGCGCACCCGCAGCGGCGCCTATCCAGCCCGGCGGGAGCGCGAGCGCCTCAGCGAATACGTGCGGCTGCGCGGCGATCTCGATACCTTGAAGTTGATCTTGTATTAGCCGTTCTCAGGCCCATTTGCTGGTGCTGACCAGCGCATGCGGATAATCGTCGCCGATGTGAAAGTGGATCTCCTCCTGTTCGGCGCCGGTGAGGGTGTCCGGGCAATGCACTTTGGCGGGAGGCAGTTCGGCCAGTTCGGGCAGCCAGAACTTGACGTACTCCCCTTGCGGATCGTACTTTTTGGCCTGGGTGAGGATGTTGAAATAGCGGTCGTCGCGCGGGTCGCTGCCCACCCCCGCCAGGTAGTTCCAGTTTCCCCAGTTGCTGCAGGGGTCGTAATCGATCAGCAGGGATTCAAAATACTCGGCGCCCATTTGCCAGTTGACCCGCAGGTCGTTGATGAGAAAGCTGGCCACGTTCTGCCGGCCGCGGTTCGACATGAAGCCGGTCAGGTTGAGTTCGCGCATATTGGCGTCGATGAACGGCACGCCAGTCCGCCCCTCCTTCCAGCGTTCGAACAAGAGAAGATCGTTGGTCAGTTCGGGATTGGGTTCGTCCTTCGTTCCACCCTTGAGGAAGATCTTGTTGCCGTGTTTTTTCCCCATCAGTCGAAAGAAATCGCGCCACAACAACTCGAAGAAGATCCAATAGGTCGACTTGTTGGCGCCCCGGACCTGCTCGTATTTTTTCAGCTCGTGGTAGATCATTTTGGGCGAAAGGCAGCCCTGCCCCAGCCAGGGAGAGAATTTGGTGGAATAGTCGCCACCAAGAAGGTCGTTGCGGGTCTCCTTGTAGATAGCGGCAAGGTCGCATTCCCATAGATAGTAGTGCAGCCGGCGCAAACCGGCCATTTCGCCGCCTTCGAAATCGACTGCTGCCTTCGGATGAGGTTCGAATGGCTCGTGCCCCAACTCTTCCAGCCCCGGCAACTCACCGGCTTCGAGGCCCAGCGGCAAGGGCGGCAAGGCCTTGGGCACAGGCAGCGGTTCGCGCACGGGAATGACGCGCTCGACCTCCTTGCGGAACTGGGAAAAAATATCGGGCGTCTGAGTGACCGGGAAAGGCAGGTCGGCCGTATAGTACAGCATCTTCCCCCGGGAAAAACGCAACTCCTGCCCGATGGTCCACAGGTTGTGCTCGAGAGCATCCTGCACCTCTACTTCTTCCTGCGTGCGTTCCCGGTTGCAGAATACCCAACTCGACCGGCAAGTGCGGGCCAGGTCGAACAGCACCTCTTCCGGTTTGCCGAAGCGCACGACCAGGTCGCTGCCGAGCTGCTGCAGCGAACGCCGCAGATCGGCAACGCTTTCCAGAATGAACCGCGCCCGGTAACGGCCCGTTTTCGGGAAACCGAACCAACGAGTCTTACCGCCGAACACCCGGTCGTCGAAAACGTAGACCGGGATCACCTCGTCGGCATGGCGCAACGCCTCCGTCAGCGCTTCGTTATCGTGCACCCGCAGGTCTTGCCGAAACCAAACTATCGCCCGTTTTTGATCCATACCAGGGGAATTTTCGCTCAACGGAAAAGCCTTTTCAAATTTTATTGAAAATTGTAAAAGTGTAACAACCGCCC
>JAGQXA010000493.1 GCA_020436865.1 Saprospiraceae bacterium
CGGCGCCGGCACAGCTAAGGTCTTCGGCCGTCAGGTCGAGTTCGAGCAAGGCCGGTTCGAGCAGTTCCACCGAATCGACGGCTGTACAGCCATTGACATCGGTCACCGTCAACACATAGGCGCCGGGGCCCAGATCTTCGAGATCGGGCGTAGCATCGCCGGTATTCCATAGATACTCATAGGGCGGAACGCCTCCGGTGACCGAACTGGTCACAGACCCGTCGCTATCTCCGAAGCAGGAGATCGGTCCGGCAGTGAGAGAAAGCTCCGGTCCGGGCAACGGATCCACACTGATCGAGTCGACGCCCTCGCAGCCATTGGCGTCCACTACGCTGACCGTATAGGTGCCGGCGGTCAGTCCGGTGATCGAGGCCGTACTATCTCCGGTGTTCCAGGAATAGACATAGGGCGCCGTGCCGTTGAGCACGTTTACTTCTGCGGATGCGTCGCCGGTACACTCGCCGGTTGCCGTCAATTCGAGGAGCAATTCGTTCGACCCCATGACCATGACCACTCCCAGGGCCGGACAGGCGCTGGCGTCGATCACCGTGACGAAATACATGCCGGCGGTCAGTCCGGTGATCGTCTGGGTGGTGGCTCCGTTATCCCAGAGGTAGGTGTAGGGAGCATTTCCGCCGGAGGCAAAGACGGTTGCCGATCCGTCGGCCGCTCCGCAGCCCGATTCGTCTTCCGTTTCAAAGGTCAGTTCGATATTGGCCGAACTCAATCCGACCACTCCCTGCGCCACGCCCGAGCAGCCGGAATTATCGGTCACCGTCACTGTGTAAATACCGGAGGGGAGGTCAAGGATCGTTTGGGTCGTCCCGCCATTGCTCCACAAGAAGGAATAGGGCGGTTCGCCCGACTGCACCATCACGGTAGCCAAGCCGCCTTGCGGGCTGCCGCAGATCTCGTCGGTGGTAAATACCTGCAGGTCAAGCTCGGTTTCCTGCACGATGGTAATGCTGTCGGTGATGTAGCAGTTGTTAGCGTCGGCGATGAACACATGATACGTTTGTCCGGGCTCGAGGCCGGTCGCCACCGGTCCGATATCGCCATTGCTCCAGCCGATCCCGTAGGGTGGCGTGCCGCCGGTCACATTGGCGGTGGCCGTTGCGGTCAGACCCGTTCCGCAGGGCAGGGTATCGACATCGAAACTGAGCTCGAGCGCATCCGGGCCGGTGACAATCCCGACGCCCACGCCCATACAGCCGTTGGCATCGGTTACCGTCACCGTATAGGTGGCGATATGTTTGTTGGTGATGGTCTGAGTGCTATCGTTGGTACTCCACAGGTAGGTATAAGGTTCGGTACCGCCCGACGGATAGGCCGTCACACTGGCGTCACAGGCATCATTGCAGGTCACCTCGGTGGCATCGACCATCACGGAGATGGAATCGGCGATGGTGGTACAGACCACTTTAAGGCAGGCGTTCGCGTCCATTACCGAAACACAATAGTCGCCCGCAGGCAGATCTTGCTGTTGATCGGTAGTAGCCCCATTGCTCCACTGATAGAAATAGGGCGGCACACCCCCGCTGGCAGACACCTGCAGATCGCCGCTGCCGGCACAGTCGGGCGTCGCTTCGACCTCTATCAGCAAGGGAGGCGGTTCGGTGTAGTTCATGGAGGCCGAGGCCGTATTGCCGGCATTATCGGTGACGGTCACCGAATAGAAGCCGGGGCCGACGCCGAGCAAGACGGGGCCCACCTCCCCTGTATTCCACAGGTAGAAATAGGGCGTTACCCCGCCGGAGGCGTTGGCCACGAGAATGCCGTCGTTATCGCCCCCGCAGGTGGGCCCGGCGCCGCCGATGGTCACGGTCAGCTGACCCCACATGGGAGTGCCGAACAACAGGAGGCACAGAATAAAGGCAAAAGGTCGAACAGAAACTGGAGAGTACAGGTCAGTATGCATACAGAGCGGTTTTGTCAGATCATGCCCTGCCACGGATCGATTCCCATCGAAATGCGCACAATGAAATAGCTTCCCTGAAGTGGGGTTGGATGTCCTGTAATTGGTATACCGACACCGAAGTGGTTTGGGAAATCCCCAACCACTTCTACATCGGCATATACTCAAGCGAATGCTGATTGGTCATCCTAAAAATTTCCAAACCACTTTCGCTTGAGTATAGAATGCGAAGGAAAGCGGAATATCTCGCCGGCCAGGGCGAAAAGCCGTTACGAAAACTCCCTATAAAGATAAAGATTGCGGCCGGACTTGCCAAAAGAATTCTCTCGGGGCATAAAAAAGTAAGTCGCATCATCGGGCGACGACACGACCTACTACTAACAAATTATAATCCCATGAACATTTTTCCTTGTCGAAAGACTTCCAAAATCCGTTCGACTTTGGAAGTCTCTTTAACTTATAGAGATATAACTGCAATCTTTCCATAAAATTGTGAATAGCAGGAATCCATTTTTTTTTGGGTATCCTGCTACCCACAACGATAATCCCATGAACATATCCGATATTGAAGGGTCGGCACGAACTGCCGACTGATCTTCTCACGCTACAATAATCGCCATTCCAACCCAAGAGGACAACGACAAAAAAGCTAAAATGTGATATTTTTTATTTA
>JAGQXA010000494.1 GCA_020436865.1 Saprospiraceae bacterium
CATCTCCTGGCCCCATAGGGGCGATATGTCTAAAAGGTAGCAGCTGGGGTGTACTTCCTCCGCCTCCAGATCGGCGAAGGCCAGCAGGAAACCATCCGCCTGTTGGGGATGTAATAGGCCCGCCGCCCTAGCCCCGTAGGGGCGATATGTCTAAAAGGTAGCAGCGACCTGCGCACGGCCGACGTGAACGACGTCGGCCGTGCCCGTTTTGCGACCTTCGTAGGTGAGATTCAGACGAACGTTGGGCGCGAGTTGCCGGTTGAGTTCGAGGTTCCACAGGAAGTTGCGGCCGTTCTGCAGGCCGTTCAGGAAGGCGAAGCCGACGGCCGAGTTGGGCTCGCCGTCGAATCGTACCCGTACCAGGGAAAAGCTGCCGCGTAAGCTCGATTTACCGGCCTGGTTCCAACTGCTTTCGATCTTCAGGTCGTGAAAAATACCCGTTTCGCCATCCGGCATTAGCGTGTTTTCGGCTCGTTCGTAACGATAGCTGAGTGTCGTGCCAAAACTCGTGGTGGGCAACCAGCTTAGTTTGGGTTCTATGCGCGAATACTCGATGCGGTACGAACGATCGGTGAAATTCTCGGAATCGTTGAGGCGAAAGCCGCGGCCGGCCTGCGCCTGCAGACTGAAGGTGCGCGTGATGTTCCAACGGCCTCGCAAAGAAGGCTCGAAGTTCCGGCGGCTTTCCAGTCCGGTGGTCAGCAGCACCTTGTTCTGATTGTCCGACCAGCCGGCTTCCAGCCCGAACTTGGGGTCGACCCGGTTGAAAAAGAGGGTGTTTTGCACGAACGTCCTGGTAGAAACGAGCGCCGTGTCGGTCACCTCCAACTCGAACGGATTCCAGGGAGAGACGCCTTCCAGGTCGCGCAGGTTGCGGCTGATCTGCCAGGATGAAACCGTCGAAAAACGCGCCAGGAATTTGCGCAGGCCGGTCTTTGTAAACCACACGGCCCGCGGATCCAGCCGAAGGCTTTGGTTGAACAGCACGTTATTGGTGCGCACAAATTCGTTGGTGTAGATCACGACTCGCTCGTGCGTGCCCTGATCGGGCGTCGGGGCGATCACGAACTCGTTGTTCTGCTCCTGCCCGTCGCCGTTGAAATCGATGTGCTGGTACAGACCCTGCCCGGTGAGCACCTTCCGGTACACGAACAACAATTTCTGCTCCTGCCCGCTGCCGATCTGATAGGAATTGCTGTAACGCAGGGCGCCTTTCCACAGGGTAAGTCCATAGTCGATCCGCCCGAGGTAGGTGTCGGCCGGTTGTTGGTTGGCGAGGGTGGTATCGGGCACCCGCAGCTGGCGATAGGTGAGGTCCCAGCCCAGATTGGAAGCCTGCCCGGCCTGCCAGGCGCCCTTTACGTTGAGTTCGCGCGCGTCGGTCATCTCGTCGAAGCGTTCGTCGGCAGGACGGTAGTCGAGCCGCTGCGAGAACGACGCACCGAACTGCAGGCCAGCCTTTTGCGGACTTTCCACGAACACCCTCCACAGATCGTAGTAGAAGCTGCCGGTTTGCAGCGTGTCGGTTTCCAGTGCCCGGAGCCGGTTCTTTTCCCGTTCGCCGTACACGCCCAGTTCCCAACCGGCCAGGGCATCGAAGGTCTTGGACAGTCGCGCCTTAGGGCGGAAGAAGTCGCTGCGTCCGCCGGGGCCTTCGGCGCGCAGGTAGTCGGCTTGCAGGTCGAGGTCCCAGCCGGCCCGCCGCAGCGTCCACTGCCCAAGCTGGCGGCGACCTTCGTAGGCGTCGGCGCGCCACAGACCATTGAATTGATAAGAGGCCGTCATGCCGAGCGAGTCGTTGTTCAGGCTGAAACCGCCCTTCCCCAGATGTTCGGTGGCCCTTTCGGCGCCGCTCAGGTTCCAGTCGCGTGCAAATTCCGGGTTGCGATAGGGGTTAAGGGGGTTAAAGTGTTCCTGAGCATACTCGTACTGGAGGTTAGACTGTAGTTCCCAACGACTACCCAGCTTCCAATCCTGCCGGTACTGCGTATAGGAGGCCAGACCGTAGTCGTCGCCGCTGTCGAGCCGCGAGAAACGGTTGCGATCGAGTTTGCTGAGCGCCAGCTCCGTCTGTATGCTGGCGGTCTCGGAAAGCCGGTACTCCATCCCCATCGTGTGCAATTGCAATTGTTTGGGGGCGATCAGTTGGATGACCGGTTCATACGCTCCTTGCGGCCCCAGTACCGGATCGGGCGCCACCCAGACATACACCACTCCGTTGGCGTCGCTGGCCGGCCGGATATAGTTGCCGTTGCCTTCGCCGACATTGGAAAAACGGGCCACGACCAGCCCGGCTTCTCCGTCGGTCGCCGGACTGAATACCAGTACGCTGTCGTAGGCGACCCCTCCCACGAGCGTGTCCACCAAACGGTAGGTGATCGGGTCGACGCTTTCGTCGGCCGGGCGCAGGCTAGAGGTCACGGCAGCGAGCGGATCGTCGCCTGCCAGGGATAGGGCATCGCGCTCCTCGGCGCTTAGTTCTTCCTCTCCGACGGTGCTGCGACCGTCTTGCTCGGTGTAGAGGTTGAGGTAGAGCCGGAGCCGGTCGCTGCGGTATTCGTTGTGGAGGGTGTAGAGGGAGCGGAGGTAATTCTGGTCGCTATACTCGAACTCGACGATGATGCGGCTGTCTTTGGTGATCAGCCGCCGGTTGGTGAAGGTGACGTCGCCGCGGTTGTAGTCGATCACGTAATCCTCTTCCAGCCCTCGTTTCATCAGCTGTCCGTCGACGAACACCTTTTCGGTGCCGGCCAGTACGATGAGGAAGCGCTCGCCTTCAGCCCCTTCGAGGCGATAAGGCCCCTGATTGCTTTCCTGGCCCTGAATGAGGTTGCGGGCGAACTTGCCGCGGGCCACTGCGATGCTGGCGCGGGTATCCATCCGGGCCCCGTTGGCGAGCTGAAATCCCTGCTCATACGTAGCGCCCTGCAGTTTTTTGAAGTAGTTGGTGAAATAGCTGTTCGGGCGGCCCAGTTCGTAGTCGCCGGCGATCAGTTTGCCGTTGCCTTTCTTCAGCTGGATGAAGATCTTGTCGAACTCGTTGAGCTGCTGCGTATTGCCCTCCGGCTGGATGGGGATGTTCTCGTCGGTGATGGCGGCGAGCAGTTCGATGCCGTCGCCGATCTCACCGGCCATCTGAAGGTTGAAACTCGAATTCAGCACCAGACTCTGGCTGTTGCCGAAGGAGATGCCACGAGAGAAGTTGCCCGAGTAGTCGAGCGTGCCGAAGTCGAGGCGGGCATCCTCCTCGTCGTAGGGATTGTAGAGAAAAGGGTCGGCTGTCGCCGTCGGGTCGCGCTGCAGTTCGCTGGTGTCGATCCGGCTGACCACATCCGTCAGTACCGGCGGAAGGACCCGGTAGCGGATCCGCACTTCCGTCGGCCCTGAGTTCAACAGGGAATCGCTGAAGCGGATCTGCCGAAAGGCAAGTTCATATTGGCTGCGGTCGATCAGCCGGCCGGCCGCGGTGCGTACCTCCACGGTCGGCTCGAGCACCGCCAAGGTGTCTAGCTCGATCCAGCCGGCTTGCAGCGGGATCGTGCGCAAGCGAAGGTTCGACAGCGGAAACTCCTGGGCTTCCGTGCCGTACCAGCAAACAATGCACAAGCAAATGCCGAGGACGGTTCGCAGCAATAGGGTATCTTTTATTTTGCCGGGGGCTCGCTCACCACAGAGGGCGTTGGATCGAACGTCTTTGAACTGGTCCTTGCTGCCCCTCGCAGTGAAAATGGGGGCGTTCTTCTTCACCACCACGGACGCAAAGGTACACGATGGGCAGGGCCTTTTGGGTGGAACACCCTCCCAGGCAAAGATTCAGCCAATAGAACGCAAAAATACGGGGAATAGTGGGGGCGGAGGGAAATTAGCGGTCGGAAGGCTATAGCGGTCGGAACGCTTAGGAGCGTTCCGACCGCTATAGCC
>JAGQXA010000495.1 GCA_020436865.1 Saprospiraceae bacterium
AACCAGTCGCCCATCGGAGAGCCGCTGAAGGTGGAAGGTCATAAGAATGGCCAGTTCGTTTTTCACCTCAAAAAAGATGAAGCCCGCGACTGGGCCGCCACCCGGCAAGAGAACACGATCGTTGCTTACCGCCGCTTCCTCACCGCCTATCCGGAAGGCCAATTTGCCGAAGAGGCCTGGTGGGCGCTGACGGAAAAGG
The DNA here is from genome assembly GCA_020436865.1 of Saprospiraceae bacterium. GTDB lineage: Bacteria > Bacteroidota > Bacteroidia > Chitinophagales > Saprospiraceae > JAGQXA01. The sequence continues at coordinate 200 of JAGQXA010000495.1, forward strand.
AAGATAGCCTGCAGGGCTTCCTGGTCTACCTCAGTCGTTTTCCGAAAGGAAAATACCAGGCGAAGGCCGAAGAACGGCTCTTCACGCTCGAAGACGAACAGCTCTGGGCCGAAGCCGACCGAAAGAACACCATCCACGCCTACCGCGATTACCTCATGCGGCAGGATAAGGGCCAACACCGCGAAGAGGCCAACCGGCGGATCAGCCAACTGTTGCCCGCAGCGGAGCCCCCAAAGGCCCGCGAAACGCCGGCGCCGAAGAAGAAGCCGCCCAAACAAGACCGGATCGTTGCCACGACGCCCACCGAACCGGAACCGTCATTCCTCGATAGCCCTCTATGGACCAAACTCCGCAAAGGGCTGCTGATCGGACTGGCCTTGCTGATCCCGGCCTATTTCGTGTATCGCTGGGCGAGCGCTCCGGCCAAACCGAAGGCCTGGGACTGCGAAGCCAATTACGAACAATGCCGCCTCTCACCCGAGGGCGACTACTATCTCGTGCAACAAGGCCGGCGTTTTGGATTTGTCAAAACGAACGGAACCCAGTTCATCTCCACCGTATTCGAATATGCGGAATTCTTCCAGAAAAACGACCTGGCCCTCGTCCAACTTAAGGATAAGTGGGGATTCCTGCACCGCAGTGGCAATATGGCCATCCAGGCGATCTACGATAAGGCCGGCCCGTTCAAAAACGGACGGGCACAAGTGACGTTGGGAAACGAGACCTTCTTCATCGACGAGAAAGGCAACCGGATCGATCAGGGAGGCGGCGCCCAGGCCATTACCGGCCTTTCCGTCGGCCAATACGCTCCCGACTTTTCATTTGTCGATGTCGATGGCGAAACCTACCAGTTAAGCCAGTTCAAAGGATACTACTGGGTGCTGCTGAACTTCTGGGCGAGTTGGTCCTCTCCAACTCAACGGGCCAACGAAGAACTGCTTCGGGAATACAACAAGGTCAGCAACAACGTCAAGCTCATCATCATCAACGTCAGCCTCGACGACGACCGCAACGCCTGGTTGAAAGCGATCGACAAAAAGGGCTACGATTGGCTGCACACCTGCGACTTGAAGAAATGGCGCTCGGATATCGCCGAACTTTATCAGGTAAAAAGCATTCCCCGCCGCTTTTTGATCAACTATGAGGGACAGATCACCTACACTGGCGACCTGCGCGGCCCGGACCTGCAGCAAGCCCTGAAAAACCTTTGAAAAATAGCGGTCGGAACGCTAAAGGAGCGTTCCGACCGCTATTCATTCTGACATCTATCACTCCACCACCACCCGCTTCACCACCCGCTGCTCGCCTACCTGCAGGCGCAACAGATAGACTCCCGCCGGCGCCGCGCTCAGGCCCAGCTGGAAACGGCGTCCGGAGAAACTCGCGCGGGCATGCACCCGCCCGTTGAGGTCGACGAGTTCCAGTTCTACCTGCGCGTCCAACGGCAGATCGGTCTCGATCCACACGGCGTCGCGGGCGGGGTTGGGGAATACGCTCAAGTGGGCGCCCAACAGGGGCTCGTAGGCGGCAGTCGACATCGGTACTTCGATCGGCGCGGAAGTGAGCACGCAGCCGTTGGCGTCGGTGACGATCACGAAGTAGTTGCCGGCAGCGACGCCGGTCAGGTCCTGCTCGATCGAGAGCAGGCTGCCGCTTTCGTCATACCAGTCATACGTAAAGGGCGGCGTACCGCCGGAAACGGTAATGTCGATCGCGCCGTTCTGGGCAACCGTGCTGGCCGGTACGACATCCTCGATCTGCAGATCGATCGCCGGCAACGTATTGATCTCGACCGAGGTCTCGGCCGTACAGCCGGTGGCGTCGGT
>JAGQXA010000067.1 GCA_020436865.1 Saprospiraceae bacterium
GACCGGATCGAAACCGTAGGATACGGGCAGACCCGCCCGGTAGCCGGTAATGCCACCGAAGAAGGCCGGGCAAAGAATCGCCGGGTGGAAATTCGCTTTTCAAAGGAATGAGCGCCAACGAAAAAGACATGGAGTGTCTTTAGACATGGAGTGTCTTTAGACATGTTTCAGCCGACAACCTGCTGGATTTCAATTCATTGAATTGATCGGCCCGATTCACAGCCAGCTTCGCGAGCCTCCGTGCTTCCCTCCAGAGGGCCCAGCGACGGCCGTACCAATCGGCGAAAAAGCCCGTAAACGGCAAGCTGATGGCATACCAGAGCTCCAAGTCCGTAAGAGCGGCCACCAATTTTATCTGCAAGAAGTAGAACAGGGGCGCCAGGACGAGCCCCGAAACGTATTTATACGTAGCCTCATAGCAGGGCCAGCGGTTGAATTTCCGGTCGATCAGAGCCGGGAGGCCACAGGGCAACAAATGGTTGAGATAGCCATATACGGCCGGGAGCGCGCCGGCCAGGAGGCTCAGCCGGAAGCCGGGGCCCGGTTTCCAGCCGGCGACCACCCGGTCGCTAAGCCCATGTTCACGCAAGGAGCGGCCGTAGGTCTGAACCGGTTCTTTGGCGCCATCGAACCGGCGCCAGCGGCGCAGCAGTTCTTGTGAGCGGTCGACCGTTTGAGCAAAAGGCAGGGGCGTTTCGGTTTGCGCCAGGTCCTCCAGCACACTCAATTCGGCTTCTTCCTCGTCGTCGGATGCATCGACGATCAGCCTGGACAGGGCGGCATGAATAGCTTCGGTGAGTCGTTCGACCGCTTCCCAGGGATCGCGCTCGAAGATCTCGCGAAAATCGGAAACCCGGATATGTTCGCCGGCCCGCACCTGGATATCCGCACGGAAGTAGCGCGGATCGGAGTAGTTCAGTCCGACCGGCAGGATCTTGATCCCGAGTTCGAAACCGTTGGCCGCCTCGGCCGACAGCGCGATCCGGGCGGTACCGGTCTTGATGCGACGAAGTTTCCGCTCGGCTTCGCTTGTGCCCTCCGGCGCCACGTAAAGGCAGCCGCCTTTTTGCAGAAACTCGCGGCATTGAGCGAAGGCCTCCTCATTCTGCAGCGGCTTCCCACCTGTGTCGGAATAGCGTTCGATCTTGATGCAATAAAGCGTGCTCAGAATGCGATCGACGACGGGATGTTTGAACAGCGACGCATTCGCCAGGAAAAAGACGATCCGCTTCACCCGGGCTACGGCATTGAAGGGATCCATCAGCGTGCTCGGATGATTGGACACCACGATTGCCGGACCGGTGACGGCCAGCAGCTCACGTCCTTCGACCACCGTATGGCGGTAAAAAATGCGGAGGCTGATCCGTACGATCGTTTTCAGGAAGTGATAAAGTATGCGGAGAAGAGGGTTCAAGAGTTATGGATCATTGCGTGTTTAAATCGTTTCGCGATGCCGACCCAAGATACGATGCCCGCCTGGATATTGGAAAAAACGACAGATCTGCCTCGCCGCGAAGTATGGGGCCTATCCCCTCCTAAGTCCGGAGAAACAAACGCTACAGCGAAACCACCAGGCGATGATCGCCCCAAGGAGGATCTTCACCAGAGCGCCTTTCCAAAAAGGGGCCAGGCCCCACTCCACCGCCTGTGCCCAGCCGTGGAGGAGCGCCAAGCGCGTGAGTCCGACGAACAGGATCACCGCAGTACCTATCGCCATAGCCAAGAGGCTCCGCAGGAAGGAAAATCCCCAACCGCGCAGGGCCAACAGGCTCATGATCTCTGCGGCGACCAGAAAGCCCCACAGATAGCCGGCGCTCGGCCCGGCCAGCTGCGCCCAGCCACTTTCTCCATCTGCAAAAACGGGCAGGCCCAGCGCGCCCGACAGAAGATAAAGCCCGATCGCAAGAACGCCCAACGGTCGAGGCCATAGGAATCCCACCACCAGTACCGCCAGGCTCTGGCCTGTGATCGGGATCGTATCGTCGTTAACGTTTACGTTCAGCGTGGTTTGGGCGAACAGGGCTACCAGCAGCAATCCGCCCGACACCCAAAGGAGAGACTTCACGATCGACATGACATATCTTTGAAGAAGGCATTTCTTTTGATGTCAAAAACGCCCGTCTTTGTAAATTTACGACCTCAAACGCACGCACATGGCTTTACGGGAGGATTTTCCACCGGCTGGCGCCGAATACTTAGGAGGAGAAAGCGACGGGTACGTCTACCGCACGGTCTTCGCCGGCAGCAATCTGGAGCAGAGCTACCAGATGATCCGCCAGTTTCTGCAAGAGGAAGGCTATGCCGATCTGCCGCTCCCGGCCGATGTGGAAGAATTGAAGAAATTCCGCCTACCGACGCGCAACAAGCAAATCCTGCTGTTCGAAGACAACGGTTATGTGCACAATCCCGTCAAAATCCTCTTCCCGGTCGATGCCCGGCAAAAGCGCACGCTCATTCTCGAGATCTACAATGAGGCGGCGGAACGGCATCTGTTGCGGTTCCACCGCCGCCTGACCGACTAGCCGAGCTTCTCGATCCCTTTCAGGTCGAGGCTATCGACGGCGTCTTTCAGATCGTCCATGCTGATGTTGCGACCGGTGAGTTGCACCACGAAGCGATTGCCGATGATCACCGACACTTCACCGCGCTTGGAGGCTTTGGTATATTTCTCGTACGACTTATAGCCGTCGATCGTGCCTGTGCGCTCGTAACCGTCGTCGGATTCGCGGTCGACCGTCATCGAAGCCCAGGCCGCCATACCCATCATGGCCATGCCCAAGCCGCCGGTGTCGACGATCTTCAGTTCGAACTTCTGATCGCCTTCCTCATAGGTGCCTTCGGCGGTGGAAATGGTCATGCCCATGGCGCCGGCCGTTTCGCCGCCGTCGTCGGTCTTGGATACGCCGGCGAGCTTGTCGGGCAGAAACTTCTTCAGATCGCGGAAGTTGATCACTTCTACCTTCTCGCCGTTGTTGAGTTGCTTCATGGCTTCCTGCACCTGGTTGGCGGCCTCGTTGAGGTTCTGCGCGCCGCCGTCGCTGCCGGAATTGTCGTTGTTGTCGTCGTCGGTAGATGCTTCGCTGTTGTCTTCGGTATTGGCGCCGAACCCACCGCAGCCGATGCAGGAGGGAAGGGTCAGGGCCAGAGAGGCGAACAGCAGCAGGGAAAGAAAGGTGGTTTTCATAACGTGATGGAAGTTTGGTTTATTCAGGTTAGGAAGATAGGGAATTTTGGGGATACTGGATGCTGGATGTTGGATCATGGCTCCATCTTCCGCTCCGGTTTCATCTGCGGGAAGAACAACACCTCCTGGATCGACAGCTGGTTGGTGAGCATCATGGTCAGGCGGTCGATGCCGATGCCGAGGCCGGAGGTCGGCGGCATGCCGTACTCGAGCGCGCGCAGAAAATCTTCGTCGAGTTCCATGGCTTCCTCGTCGCCGCGTTCTTTCAGCTTGAGTTGATCTTCGAAGCGTTGTCGCTGATCGATCGGATCGTTGAGCTCGGAATAAGCGTTGGCGATCTCCTTGCCGTTGACAAAGAGCTCGAAGCGCTCCACCAGGCCCTCCGACGAGCGGTGTTTTTTGGCCAGCGGCGTCATTTCGATCGGGTAATCAGTGATATAGGTGGGCTGGATCAGATGATCCTCCACCTTTTCGCCGAAGAGTTCGTCGATCAGCTTGCCTTTGCCCATCGTTTTGTCGACCTCGATGTGAAATTTCTTGCACAGGTCGCGCAGCGCCTCTTCGTCCATGCCGCTGATATCGACCCCCGTGTGTCGTTCGATGGCCTCGAACATGGTCAGCCGCTCGTACGGCCCCGCGAAATCGATCTCGCGATCGCCCACCTGCACCACGGTGCCGCCGGTCACTTCGCGCGTCACGCGTTCGAGGCACTCCTCCACCATTTCCATCATCCAGACGTAGTCCTTATAGGCCACGTAGATCTCCATCGAGGTGAACTCGGGATTGTGCGTGCGGTCCATGCCCTCGTTGCGGAACATTTTGCCGAATTCGTACACCCCGTCGAATCCACCCACGATCAAGCGCTTGAGATACAACTCGTTGGCGATGCGCAAGTATAACGGCATGTCGAGCGTATTGTGGTGCGTCTTGAACGGCCGCGCCGCCGCCCCGCCGTGGATGGGCTGCAGAATGGGCGTTTCCACTTCCAGCCAGCCCTGCTCGTCGAAATAGCGGCGCATGGAGGTGATCAGCCGGCTGCGGGTGAGGAAGATCTGCTTGATCTCCGGGTTGACCGTGAGGTCGACATATCGCTGCCGGTAGCGCAGTTCGGGATCGGTAAAAGCGTCGAACACGTGCCCTTCGTCGTCGCGCTTGACGACCGGCAGCGGCCGCAATGACTTGCTGAGCAGCTTCAGTTCCGTGACGTGTACCGTGGTTTCTCCCGTGCGGGTAGTGAACACATGCCCTTTCACCCCGATGAAATCGCCGATATCGAGCAATTTCTTGAAAACGGTGTTGTACAACTCCTTGTCCTCGCCCGGGCAGATCTCGTCGCGGGCGATGTATAATTGGATCCGGCCGGTCGAATCCTGCAATTCGGCAAAGGAGGCCTTGCCCATGACGCGCGACATCATCAGGCGTCCGGCCAGGCTGGCGTCCTGAAAGTTGCCCGCTTCGGCATCGAATTCCGCCAATATCTGGGCGGCATGAGCGTTGACGGCGAATTTTTCCGCCGGATAGGGATCGATCCCCAATTCCCGGATCTTTTGCAGATTGTCGCGGCGAATGATTTCCTGTTCGCTTAAGTGCATAGCGTGTTTTGATTAGGAGTTCAGGAAAGACGTGCAAAAATAGAGGAATAAACCTAAAAGAAAAAGGATTGCCGGGGCGGACTCGGGGAGAGGCTGCGGCGGCTATCGGCCAGAGCGAAGAGAACGGGTCGGTCTTCGTCGCCGGATAATGGTCAGCGTTTGTATGGGCGCCATTCAGAAAGGTCAGAAAACAAAGGCATAAGATCGGTAGATTGGTGATCGGTATTGTTCGAAGGGAAACCGCCGGACGGCCAAAATGGTTCCACCCGAGAAAATTTTACATTTCTTAACGACCTGCCCCGGCGCAGCGCCGAATTTCGGCCTATTTTTGTGGAAATCGATCCGGACCGGCTCCTCTCCATGCGGGGGTCCGCCCGATCGGCGGCCACTGCCATTTGGACAACCTCAATAACACATGTACCTACAGCGCCATTGGTTCACCAAAAACCGGTTCACTAATTTCCTCTCTCTCCTGCTGATCCTGGCCAGCCTGTCCTCCCAAGGCCAAGCGCCCGGATTGGTGGTCAACGAAGTTTCCCAGGGATCGACCGCCGCCCGCGAGTTCGCCGAACTGGTGGTCGTGGGTCCGCCCTGTACCAC
>JAGQXA010000496.1 GCA_020436865.1 Saprospiraceae bacterium
ATCGGTGGTAAGGACGATACCGCCGAAGCCAAAATGAAGATCATGGAGGCCTGCGGCATCCATGTCGTCAGCTCGCCGGCCGAAATCGGCGAAACGATGCGTAAGGCCCTGCAAAGCTGATCAAACTTCACCTGAATGAAAAAGCCCCGGCAGATCTCTTTCCGCCGGGGCTTTTTCATTTCCCCCACCAACATCCAAAAACCAACATCCAACATCTTAGAACACCGACAACAGCAGCACGATCAGGATCACAATGATGATCGCCGCGGTGGTCACCTGCACCTTGCGATTGTTGGCGCGCACGATGTTGAACAGCAATTCTACATAGTCGAGCCACTCCAGACCGCTGGTGGCAGGCTCGTATCCCAACACCAGATACTTGCGGCGCCGTTGCTGCTCGCCGTGCTTGCGCAGGATAAAAAAGGTGGAATTTAGAAAAGCCAGCTCAAAGAGCTCGGTATTGTTGCCGCTCTCGATGATCATCTTGTTCGTGTTCTCGAGAAGCCGCCACTTGCCGCGAATGACGTTGCCGTCGGTCGATTTGAGGTACTCACTGCCCTCGTTGAAGAAGTGCAAGACAGTGTTGTGGAAGTTGTCTTCGTCGCGGAATTCCAGCCAGGGCTTACCCCCTTGCTGCGAATAATACTCCGTTTCATACAGATCCTCTCCCCATTTGCGGATCTCCGGAATGATCAGCTCGAGGAACTCGTCGAGGGATTCCCGTTGGGGAAGGTCGACTTCCAGCGTCTGCAAAAGATTATCCAAAAACTTGTTTTCCACAGGAAAAGCGGGATGGTTCCCTACAAAAATACGGAATCATCGCTACGACGGGACATTTTTTTCCGCTTTCCCTTTCTCGCCGCGCCATTCCCGGCGGCTCCGAAAATACTTGGGATGCACCCAAAGCAATCCGAACGACTCGCAATCTTCCTTGGTTTGCCTGGCGTGGTGCGAACCGTGCGCCCGCAAAATGGCCCGGGAATAGCGGCTATCGAGTTGCCGAAACCACGGAAACCGCCGATGGATGTACACGTCGTGGATCAGGAAATAGATCACCCCGTAGATGGATATGCCCACCCCCACGAAAAACAACCAGGTTTGTGGGGTGGCCGATCCCAGGATGTAAGAGAGTGCGCTCGGAATGGCAAAGACCAGGAAGAAGAGGTCGTTCTTCTCGAAGAATCCGCCGGATTCCGGATGGGGTTTGTGGTGGTCTTCATGCCAATTCCACAACAGCCCATGCATGACGTACTTATGGGCAAACCAGGCTACAAACTCCATCAGGCAGGTGGTCGCAATGGTCACGAAGGCATAGAAGGCGATCTGCATCGTTTTAGTCTTTTAAGCGGCTATCCAAATCCGCAGTCCGAGCAACAGGAAAAAGGCGAATTGCATGAAAAACAGCGCAATGGCCACTTTGTTTGCGATGTTTCCCTGAAAATAGGCAAAGTAAAGCTGCAGCGGCAAAGCCACCGCAAACCAGCCGAGGTAGTTGCGCAGGGGTACGGTGTCGCCGGCCCAGGACCAGAAGCCATGGGTCATCGCCACCGGCTCGATCAACAGGTCGAGCCCTACAAGTAAAGCCGCCGCCGCTACGCCCCGCCAGATCCAGGAACGCCCCGGCCACAGCAGATTGCTCAGACAGCCTCCGCCATACGATAGCAACATCCAGTTGGCCCCGATCAGAAGGGGCGTGCCCCATATTTTCGGTCCGAGTACCTGCCCGTATTGGTATTCACCGAACAGCAGGCCGGTCTGCACGCCGAACAGTTCGGCGCCGAATCCCAGCACATAGCATAGCAGGAAAAAGGAAACCGACCGGATCGTCCAGGGTATGTGAAAATACAAGGCCAGTCCGAGCGAAACGAGCAGGTTAAAGGGCGTGAGCAGCACGATGTCGCGGTGCAGCGGCAAACCGATGCCGATCAGGCCGAAGAGGTACATGGAACTGAGGAACCAGACAGCCTGCCGGGAATTAGGTCGTTTTTCCATTAGTCATGCATGAGTTGATCGACGATGCGGGCCGATAACAGACAAAGCGGGATGCCGCCCCCGGGATGAACGCTGCCGCCGCAGAAATACAGATCTTCGATCCGGCTCGAGAAATTGGCGTGACGCAGGAAGGCCGCCATCCGGTCGTTCGAACTGGTGCCGTACAGCGCTCCCAGATGCGAATTGGTGCGACTTTCGATCGTCCGCGGATCGAGCAGGGCTTCTTCTTCGATCAAGGGCTCGATGGCCCGCCCCAGTATGCGGCTGAGCTTGTCCAGCACATTTTTCCGCGAGCGGGCAATGAGCGCGTCCCAGTCCTGCCCCGAGTTGTAGGGCACGTTGATCATGGTGAACCAGTTTTCACAGCCGGCCGGCGCATCGCCGGATTCGTATTTTTGCGTGATGTTGACGTACACGGTGGGATCGTCGGAGATCCGGCCCCGGCCCAGGAGGTCGAACTCCTCGCGATAGTCCTCGCTGAAGAAGATATTGTGAAGCCCCAATTCCGGGAATTCCTTCCGGATCCCCCAGTAGAAGATCAGGGCGGAGGTCGATTTTTCCTGAGCCAGGATGCGTTCGGGGGCCTTTTGCCCGGGAAGCAGGCGGCGATAGGTGAAAAAGACGTCCATGTTGCTGACAATGCGATCGTAGCGGAGGGTCCGCTCGCCCACAACCAGCGCAGAGGCTCGCCCTTTCTCTACCTGGATCTCCGAAACGGGCTGCTCGAAATGGAAGCGAACGCCTCCTTCGAGCGCGAGGCGGTACAGATGATCGGTGATGGCGTGCATCCCCCCTTGCGGAAAATAAGCCCCGAAATGGTGCTCGAAATGGGGGATGATATTCAGAATGCCCGGCGCCCGGTAGGGGTTGGAGCCGTTGTAAGTGGCGAAACGATCGAACAGCTGCACGAGTTTGGGGTGCTGCAATTGACGTTGGTTGACCTGGTGCATGCTCTGGAAAATGTCGAGCGACGGCAGCTGCAAAAGGGCGCTCCCCACCTCGCGGCTCAGCCAGGTGGCAGGCCGGTGCAGCGAGCGCTCGAGAAAGGTGCGCCCCGTCAGTTCATACTTGCGGCGGCTGTCGGCCAGGGCGCGCAGGATGGCTTGTGGATCGACGCCCAACACATCGGCGGCCTCCCGGGCGAATTCTTCCGGAGCGGCATGAGCATGAAGCCTTACCCCGTCTTCCCAGAAGTAGTGGCAAACCACGTCCAGCCGTCGATAGGAGAGGGGAGGCGTCTTTGCCGGGTCGGCGAGCCGGTACAACTCGTCGACGTACATGGGCATAGTGAACAGCGACGGCCCGGCGTCGAAGCGGTATCCTCCCAGGCGGAATTCCGAGAGTTTCCCACCGGGGTAGGGGTTGGCCTCGAACACATCGACCTCATATCCATGGGCGGCCATGCGTACAGCCGCTGCCAGGCCGGCAATTCCGGCGCCGATTATTCCGATCTTCAAGTTCCGGTGTTTTGATTTGGTACGGATTGGTAAACAATGGCAGGCACGAATGGTTCTCTATTCCTCCGTTTCGCTTTGGGCCTCTTCGGCCATCGGCAGATCGATGAAGAAGGTGGTGCCTTGGTCGACCTCGGTTTCGAAATACAGGCGGCCGCGGGCCGCCTCGATAATGCTCTTGGCAATGGCCAGTCCGATACCCGTTCCCGAACTCTTGGTCGTGAAATTGGGCACAAATACCAGCTCCCTCATGTCTTCCGGGATGCCGCTGCCGTTGTCGCTGACGCTGATCCGAACCTGCCGGTCCGGCAAAGACTCGATCCGGCCTTCGATCCGTCCGCGGCGGTCGTCGGGCACCGCTTGAATGGCGTTCTTATAAAGGTTGTTGAGCACGCGCATCAGGTGATCCTTGTCGGCAAACACGAAGATCTCGCCGGGCGGCAGGAAGAGCTCGAACGACATCTCCGGCCGCTCGTTCACGAACAGCTCGTGGACCGATCGCATCAGCGCGGTCAGCTCGAAGAGGCTGTTCTTCGGTTGCGGCATTTTGGCGAAGGCCGAAAATTCCGAGGCGATGCGCGACAGGGCGTCGATCTGTTCTACCATGGTCTTCGCCACGCGCTCGATCCGTTCTTCCAACTGGTCGGGATTCGACCGGAGCAGCAATTGCAGGTGCTGGATGCTGAGCTTCATCGGCGTGAGCGG
>JAGQXA010000497.1 GCA_020436865.1 Saprospiraceae bacterium
AACCCGGTTTGCACAATGGCCACAGCGAGCCTGCCGTCGTGAGCCGCTACCGTCGGAAAGCCTTCCAGGAATGGCTGGAGACGCAAGGGAACTGATTGGCGGGAATATCGTATCTTCCGCCGATGAAGCCGAGCGTTGCGCATCTGCCTGGGGCGATTCTTGCCTTACTTCTCCTGCACCTGGGTTGTGGTCAGGATAGCCGGCCACGATCCGTAGCGGCTATTCAGAATCCATTTCCCGTCGGCGTCCTGTTCGCTTACTGGGAAGACTCCTCCCGAACCGATCCCCATGTGCCCGGGCCCGGCAACGAGCGGGCCATGTCGGTACAGCTTTGGTATCCGGCTGCCGATACGGGTGGACTATCGGCGAGGTATCTGCCCGGGCAGGAAGTGCTTGCTCGCAGTCAGGCAGACTTGCCGCGGCCCGAGTTGTTTGCACGTATGGTAGCTCAAACCACAAGTGCCCGACTGCGGGCGCCTGTCGATCCTTCAGCTGAAAGATTCCCCCTCGTACTGTTTTCGCCGGCATTGGGCGGACACAGCAGCCTATACACTGCCTTTGCCGAACGATTGGCCGCCCAGGGTTATGTGGTTCTGGGCGTCAACCACAAGTATGAGTCGCCCTACCTGCTCGATGCCGCCGGTCGGTTGATCTCACCCGATCACCGCTACTGGGATAGCATTCAGTCGTTGAAGATCCCCGATCAGATCAGCGCCGAGCAATACCGGCAGTTGCGGGGCGAACGGATCGCCGTGTATGCGCAAGATCTCCGGTTTTGTCTGGATCGCCTGGCTATGCTCGACGATTCGCTCTTTGCCGGTCGCCTCGACCTGGACCATATCGGTATCTTCGGGCATTCGTTGGGCGGGGCAGTGGCGATCGACCTTTGCCGGCTCGACCCCCGCTGCGCAGCCTGCCTCAACATGGACGGCACTCCCTCCTACCATGCGCTGTCGGATAGCCTGGCCGTACCCTTCCTGTTTCTGGAGGAGATGGAACTCGACTTCACCCAACCCGGCAAGCAGATCGTCTATGAGCGGCGGGAGGGATTCTGCCGCCGTGTGCAGGGCAAGGCTTATCGAGTGCTGCTCGACCGCGCAGAACATGACGGCTTCTCCGAAGAACGGCTCTTGCTGGCCGACGACCGGGAAGAACAGACCGCCGCCCGGCGGCAATTAGCGCACTCGGCCGGATTTGTCCAGACTTTTTTCGACCGCCACCTGCGGGGCTTGCCGGCCGAAGGCCTGGAAGCCCGCGAAACCGATTCCTTGATCATTCAAACCTTTTGAGCCAAAAATGACCGCTATGCGTACCTTGCTATTTTCTCTTTTACTCATCTGTAGTTTTCCTGCATTGACTCAGGACAGCCTTCTTATCGAGGCCATTCAAAAGAACACCACTGTCCTCCAAGTCAAGGGCGATTTTTTCACCGGGCCGGGCGCTGCGGTGATCCAGGAAGCCATTGCCGATCAGCAATTCCTGCTCGTCGGCGAGCAGCACGGTATTGCCGAGGTGGGGCAGTTTACGAAAGCTCTTTATCTCGCGGCGCAGTCGTATGGGTTCCAATACCTTTGTATCGAGACCGATCCTTTCATCGCCGCCAAGCTCGAGCGGCTGATGGAAGGGGATCTGGCGGCTTACCGGGATTTTTGCGCCAAGTTTCCTTTTACCATCCCGTTCTACAACAACGAGGGAGATTTCGAATTCCTCCAGCGCGTGGCGACCTCCAGTAAGGGGCGTAAGCCCGTATTCTGGGGAATCGATCAGGTATTTGCCGGCGCGCCCAGGTATCTGTTCGCCCACCTGGCAAAGATCGCGCCCAACGAAGAGGCGAAGGACCTGGCGCTGAGCTATCTGGAAAAAGGACAGGCCGGCGTCGACCACTTTATGCAGACCGGCGATCAGGGAAAGACCCTCCTGGCGATCCTCGGCCAGGAAGATTACGCCCAACTCTACCGGGTCTTTGGCCAGCAGGCCGGCGCGGAGAGCACCCGTATCCTGCAGGGCCTGCAAAAAACGCAGGAGATCTACGGCTATTACTTCCAGGGGCGGCAGTTCGACAATAACCATACCCGCGCGCTATTGATGAAGGAGCAGTTTCTTGAATACTACCGGGCGGCAAAGGAACGCGATCCACAGCCGAAGGTGGTCTTCAAATTCGGCGCCTCCCACATGTACAAAGGCCTTTCGTACTACGATCAGCTCGACATCGGCAACATGATCCACGAGATGGCCGACATGAACGGTACCGGCTCGTTGCACATTTACTTCGCCGGGGTAAAAGGGGAAACCCAGGGCGCCATGGGGCCGCCCCAAGCCTTTGACCATACCGATGACCTTAACCCCTTGATCGCCCAGGCCTTGAAAGATCGCCTCGAGGGATCTGACTGGC
>JAGQXA010000498.1 GCA_020436865.1 Saprospiraceae bacterium
AATCGAAGCGGCACCATGGTATTGCCGTTTCTGACGATCTACCTGACCCAGGCGCTCGATTTCAGTCTGCAGCAGGCCGGGTGGGTGATGAGTTGCTTCGGCCTGGGGTCGGTGGCGGGCTCCTATCTCGGCGGTTACTTTACCGACCGGGTGGGGTACTATCGGGTGATGTTCTGGACACTTTTCCTGAGCGGGGGCGCTTTTCTCCTCTTGATGCTGGTAAAGACGATGCTGTGGTTTTGCCTGGCCGTCTTCTTGCTGAGCCTGATCGCCGACGGTTTCCGGCCGGCCAGCATGGCCTCGATCGCGGCTTATGCAAAGCCGGAGAACCGCACCCGTTCGCTTTCGCTGATCCGCATGGCGATCAACACGGGCTGGTCGATCGGTCCGGCCGTAGGCGGCTTTCTGGCGGCCTATGCCGGCTATAACTGGCTGTTTTGGGTCGACGGGCTGACCTGTATGGGGGCGGCTTTGCTGTTTCGCTGGCGCATGCGGGAGGCGCCGGAAGCAAGCCGGCCGGCGGCAGTGTCGGAAGCGGCCGCTCCGGCGAAGGGTTCTCCGTATCGCGACCGGCCATTCCTTCTGTTCCTGGCGGTAACGGCCCTGGTGGCGATCGCCTTCTTTCAGCTCTTTGCCACGCTGCCCGTCTTTTACAAGCAGGAGTATCTGCTCAATGAAGATCAGATCGGCTGGCTGATGGCCTTCAACGGCATTCTGATCGTCATCCTCGAGATGCCGATGGTGTACCTGGCCGAAAGGCGGTTTTCCAAGCTGGCGGTCATCTCGGCGGGCGCTTTTTTCATCGGATTGTCCTATGTGGCCTTCAACTTTTGGCCGGGCTGGCTCGGGGTGCTCGTGCTGGGCATGGCCCTGCTGACGATCGGAGAGATCCTCGACCTGCCGTTTACCAACGCGGTCGCTTTGGAGCGCTCGGACCGGGGCAGTCGCGGGCAGTACATGGCCCTGTACACGATCTCCTTCTCGGCGGCGCATATCCTTGCCCCCGTTCTGGGCATGCAAATTGCCGCTCAGTGGGGGTTTGCCACCCTCTGGTATCTGCTCGGCGGCATTTGCCTGTTGGGCATTCTGGGATACCACTGGCTAGCCCCGCGTTTGGAGGCCGATCATCAGGCCGGTTGAAGACCTTGCTGGAGCAGGGCGCTTAGCTTGAACTTCTGGATCTTCCCCGTTACCGTCGAGTACCGGCTGAAGTCGTCGACTACCCGGAGTTGACGCGGGATCTTGGGCCATTCCAACTTTCCTTCGCAGCGTGCGCGGACTTCTTCCAGATCGAGGGTCTGCCCCGGATGACACTTGACGACGAGGCCGACCACTTCCTGCAACTTCGGATGCGGTACGCCGACGACCTGGGCGATCTCGACCTTGTCATCCAGTAGCGAGTGCAGCGCCTGTTCCACTTCGGCGGGGTAGACGTTATGGCCGCCGACAATGATCATCTCTTTCAGGCGTCCGACAATGCGGTAGTAACCGTCGGCGTCGACGGTGCCCAGATCGCCCGTGCGCAGCCAGCCGTCGACGATGGTGGAGGCCGTTTCTTCGGGCTTTTGGTAGTATCCGGCCATGACGTGGAAGCCCTTCACCCAGATCTCGCCGACTTCGCCGGCGCCCAGTTCGCGCAGGCTGACCGGATCGACGATCCGGGCCCGGGTGTGGTCGATGGGGCGTCCGACGGTGGCGAAGCGCTTGTCGAGCGGATCGTGTATCTCGGTTTGGTGCGTGACCGGGGAGGCCTCGGTCAGGCCATAAGCGATCGTCATTTCGCGGGCGCCGAGCTGTTGGGTGACCGCCTCGAACAGCTCACGGTCGACCGGCGCCCCGGCCATGATGCCGGTACGCAGGCTGGACAGGTCGAATTTGGCGCGTTCGGGTTCGTCGATCTCGGCGATGAACATGGTAGGAACGCCGTAGAGGGCCGTACAGCGCTCGCGCTCGACGGCCTCGAGGGTGCGGAGGCTGTCGAAGTGATCGGCCGGCACGACCATCGTGGCGCCGGTGACCAGACAGCCGAGGTTGAAGAGGATCGAACCGAAGCAGTGGTAGTACGGAACCGGCCCGCAAACGCGGTCGCTCAGCCGGAGCCGCATGTGTTCGGCGGCTGCGCGGGCGTCGTTCACCACGTTATACTGGCTGAGCATAGCCCCCTTTGGGAAGCCCGTCGTGCCAGACGTATACTGGATCATGGCGATGTCGTCGGGTTGTACTTGTTCGATGGTCTCCTGCAAACGCACATCGGCGATCTGCTCGCCTTCCTGCAGGAAGGTTTCCCAGGCGATATAGCCGCGGGGGGCGTGGCCTTCGGTAAGTACGATCCCTTCGAGCTCAGGGAAATTGAGCCGGCATTGTTTGTCGCCCGGTTCCGGGCAAAGCCCGCTTATGAGATCGAGGTAGTCATAGCGGAAGAGCTTCTTCCCGCTTTTCTTGGAAAAACCGGCGGTCATGATCAGCAGGTTGGTGTCCGACTGGCGCAGGGCGTATTCCAACTCCTGCTGTTTCCACTCCGGGTTGATGGTGATCAGCACGGCCCCGATGCGGGCGCAGGCCAATTGCACGAGCAGCCACTCGGGCACGTTGGTGCCCCACATGGCCACATGCCGGCCGCGGCTGATGTGGCGGGCCAGCAAGCCCTTGGCTACGCGGTCGACTTCTTCCCGGAGTTCACGCCAGGTAAAGCGGCGATCCGGCTGGTAAAAAACGGCGGCGTCGAGGTCGGGATAGTGCTCGGCATGGTAGTCGAGGAAACTGCCGATGGTCGATTTGGTAAGGTTCATGGTTAGGGGAATTTTGGTCGTAGGTAGTCCTTTCAATTTACGACAATTCGGCTGATTTTCCGATGGGCGGAGCGCAAATGTTACACCAAAATGACCGATTTTCGGCTCCGGCATGTGCGTCCGCTCTTCGGATGGAAGGATGCCCGTCGTTTGGGCCAAAGTCCGTACCTTAGGGCGATCATTTCATCCGAAAACCTCCCGATTATGAAGCGAGTAACCGGCCTCGGCGGCATTTTTTTCAAGGCAAAAGACCCAGAAGGGATGCGCGCCTGGTATGCTCAACGACTGGGCGTGCCGTTCCCCAACCAATATGGCGCCATTTTCGAATGGCGAGAGCACGAAGACCCTCAGCAGGAAGGGCATACCGTCTTCAGTCTGATGCCCGAAACGACCCGCTATTTCGACCCCGGCAAGCAGTCGTTCATGATCAACTACCGGGTGGCCGACCTGGAGGGCCTGCTCGACCAACTGAGAGCCGAGGGGGTCGAAGTGGTTGGTGAAATGGAAGTGTACGACTACGGCAAATTTGGCTGGATCCTCGACCCGGAGGGCAACAAGATCGAGTTGTGGGAGCCCCATGACGAGGAGTTCCGCAAGATGAACAAACTCTAAATCAATAGCACGAACCGTATGCGACCTATCGAACATTTTTCTTTTTTTCTAGCGATCGCCCTGTTGGCGGCCGGCGCTCTTGCCGGTTGCGGCGAAAGTGCGCCGAAGGGGCCTCCCTTTGCCGGAGAACCTGCCGATGTCGAACTGGCCGAGGCCATGTTCGAAGCGATCGGCGGACGGGTACGTTGGGCCGAAATGCGCTCGCTCTATATCAAGGCTACCCACCGGCAACCCGATCTCAATAAGCCGTATCAGAGCGAGATCTGGCGCTCGCTCGACAGCTTCAAGTTGCGCATCGAGCAGCAGAATGAGGACTTCCACCGGATCGGCCTGTTCAGCGACGAGGCCGGTTGGATCCGTTATGTGAACGGCGATTCCGCTTATCAGCTAAAACCGCTGCAATTGCAGAGCTGGCGCTATAGCCAGGAACA
>JAGQXA010000499.1 GCA_020436865.1 Saprospiraceae bacterium
AGGTTGATGAAGGCCTCCGGGGTTCCGAAGGTCAGGCAGGGCATCACGAGATGCACGCCATAGGCGGTGTTGTCGATGAATTCGGTGGCGATAAAGGCGTTGTAGGCCAGGCCGACATGCATCCGCTCCGTCAAAGGGGTGTGCAGTTTGGCCTTGACGTTCAGCAGGGCCGCGGCAAAGAGCGGGGTGATCGAGCCCCCCAGAGTGAGATGATCGGTGGCGCCGAACTGCAGGGAGTTGTAGAACAGCCCGATGTTGCGGTATTCGCCTTCTCCTTTCCGGAAACCGAATCCGGTGGCGCTAAAGATCAACTCCTCATGCCCCTGCATGGGGATGCGCTCGATCGGGAGTTGGGCCGCCAGCGCCGGGTCGGCTACCGGCATCGGGGTCCGGTAATACACCTCGATCTTCTTTAGCTCGGACAACTGGAATTGAAGGGGGATGCGCTTGTCGAACATAAACGACACTTCCGTATCGCGGATGGAGGTGATCTGTCCGACGAACTGGTCGCCCCGATTCGTGGTGATCCGGTGGATCTGCGTGCTATCTTCGAGATTGAGCTTGCCCAAGATCTCTTGCCCATAACCGCTAACGGAAAACAGGCAGCATAAAACCGATAGTAGAAAGTTCTTGCTTTGCATTCCAGTTGATTAAGTTTATGCCAACAACCAAGACTTTGCGATGAGCGGAATTTTCTCGATCATTGTCTTTATATCAGAATCCATAACGAACTACAAGCCGAAACGCAGCCATGTCCACCAATTATCATCCCGTTTTGTCGGATAAAGGCGCTAGACTCTTCATCCTGCTGGGCGGTTTTTTTGTCGCCAATGCCCTGGTCGCCGAATTCATCGGAGTGAAGATCTTCGCGCTGGAAGCCACGCTGGGGCTCAAAGACTTGAACTGGAACCTCTTCGGGCAGCAGGGCTCTTTGAACTTCACGGCGGGAGTTCTGCTCTGGCCGGTGGTGTTCATCATGACCGACGTGATCAACGAGTATTTCGGCATTCGCGGGGTGCGCCTGCTTTCCTTTTTGGCGGCGGGGCTGATCGCCTATGCCTTTCTGATGATCTATTTTGCGATCGGCCTCGAACCGGCTCCGTGGTGGGTCGGGATCAATGAGGCGCGGGGAACTGCCGACATGCAGGCCGCGTTTTCCAATGTGTTCGGGCAGAGCAATTGGATCATCGTCGGCTCACTGGTTGCCTTCCTGATCGGACAGATCACCGATGTCCTGATCTTTCACCGGATCAAGGTGGTCACCGGCGAACGGTTGATCTGGCTGAGGGCCACGGGGTCGACCCTGGTGTCGCAATTTATCGACAGTTTCGTCGTCCTGTACGTGGCCTTTGTGTTGGGACCGCAGCAGTGGGATATCGACCTTTTTCTGGCCGTCGGCACGGTCAACTACCTCTACAAGTTCCTGGTCGCTATCGTGCTGACCCCGCTGATCTATCTGGCGCACTTCGCGATCGACCGGTACCTCGGCCCCGATCTGGCGCACGAAATGAAGACCCGGGCTGCTCTGGGCCAAGGCCGGGCGTAAAAACCCTGTCGAAAAAACTTTAGAAATGGACCGCAAGCAACTGACCTCCAACGTATTGATGATCCGGCCCTTCGCATTCGGCTACAATCCGGAAACAGCGGAAACCAACGCCTTTCAGGAGGAGCCCGAGCAGACCGACCCACTCGATATTCGCGCCAAAGCGCTGGTGGAATTCAACGGCATGGTCGAGCGACTGCAGTCGGTCGGGATCGGGGTGACGGTAGTGGACGACAGCCCCGAGCCCGTCAAGATCGACGCCGTCTTTCCGAACAACTGGATCTCCACGCATGCCGACGGAACGGTGGTCACCTACCCGATGCTTTCGCCGATCCGCCGGGCCGAACGGCGCAATGCGGTCATCGATGAGTTGGCCGGCCATTTCCGCATAGAGCGTCGCTTGTCGCTGGCCGATCTGGAAGAGCAGGGGCAATTTCTGGAAGGGACCGGCAGCCTGGTGCTCGACCGGCCGTTCCGGCTGGCCTATGCCTGCTTGAGCCCGCGCACCCATTCCGATGCGCTCAAGACCTTTTGCCGCTTGATGAACTTCCGGCCCGTAGCTTTCGAAGCGGTCGATCGCAACGGGCAGCCGATCTACCACACCAACGTGATGATGAACGTAGGGGAAGAATTTGCGGTGGTCTGCCTCGACAGCATTCGCAAAGTCGACGAACGAAGGAAGGTCCGACAGGCTCTGGTCAGCACCGGCAAGGAGATCGTGGAGATCGACTATGCTCAGCTCGAGGCTTTCGCCGGAAATATGTTGCAGTTGGAAAATGCGACGGGCGATCCCGTGCTGGTGATGAGCCAGCAGGCTTACGGCTCGTTGCGGTCCGATCAGATCCAGGCCCTCAAACAATACGCGCA
>JAGQXA010000068.1 GCA_020436865.1 Saprospiraceae bacterium
CCGGCCTGGCGCCCAATTGGACGGCGGCCTTTTTGGCGGCTATGCTGATCCTTTCGGGCTTGTTCATTCTGGAGTTGTTTGCCGCTGCGCCGCGTCCCTTCGACAACGTGGCCAGGCTGGCGCTGGTGATCGCCTACATCGGCCTGCCCATCGCTCTGCTCGACTGGATCGCCTTCCGCGGCGGATCGTACGACCTTACCCTGCCGCTGGGGTTGTTGCTGCTGACCTGGATCAGCGATACGGCAGCCTATCTGGTGGGCTCGCGCTTCGGACGGAGGTTGCTGTTTCCCCGCATTTCTCCAAAAAAGACCTGGGAAGGCACGGTCGGCGGCGGTTTGCTGACGATCGGACTCTCTCTCCTTTTCGCAGAATTGCTGGGCGAACTTTCCTCCGGACAATGGGCCGTACTCGCGCTGCTCGTGGTGATCTTCGGCAGCCTCGGCGATCTGGTCGAATCGATGCTCAAGCGGAGCCGCGGCGTCAAGGATTCCGGTACGCTGCTGCCCGGCCACGGCGGTGTCCTCGACCGCTTCGACGCCTTTATCTTCCTGCTGCCGTGGGCGGCAGCCTACCTCTGGTGGATCGGCTAACAGCCGCTCAGGACTGCTTTTCTGCGACCAGTTCTTCCAGCAATTCGCGCACATGGGCGACCGACAAGAGTTGGTATCGTGCGGCCGATTGGGCGATGCCGACCTTGATGGTGTAGGCTGATTCCGGAAGGGCCCTGAACGTATCTTCGTCGGTATGGTCGTCGCCGATCGCCATGATGAAATCCCATTCTTCGCCGTTCAGCCAGTTAACCATGGCCTTCCCCTTGTTGACGCCGGCGTTCTTGATCTCGACGACCTTATTGCCCTCCAGTACCTGCAGGTCGAGGTTGGCGGTAAGGTACAGCAATACGTCGCGGAACTCGCGCACGCGCTTTTGGCCGAGGTCTTTGTCGGTCAGGCGATAATGCCAGGCCAGCGAATATTCTTTTTCTTCGACGAAGGACCCCGGCGTGCGCTCTACCAGATTGTCGAGCACCGGGCGGATGTCCTTTTTCCATTCGTGGGCCAGGGCGTTCGACACCTGCCACTGCTCTCCCTTCTTCACCCACACGCCATGTTCGGCGGCGAAATCGATGCCCAGCGAACCGAGCCAGTTCTCGAGGGTCGGCTTATCGCGGCCGCTGTTGACGACCACCCGGTTGCCTGCGGTCACGTGCAGGCGGGTGAGCAGTTCGATCAATTGCTCGTCGGGCACCACCGCCGCGGGGTCGGGCAGGAATCCCATCAGCGTGCCGTCGTAGTCGAGCACGATGAGGCGTCGTTGGGCCTTTCGGTAATCGCCGAGCAGTTGGTCGCGATGCGCCCCGTTCAGAATGTTGATGTGTTGGCCTTTGCGTTCTTCCATTATTTTGATCTGTTCGTTCATGAAACTCTCCGCCCAGTTGACGACGTTGTACTTTTTCAGCCGTTCCTGCATTTTTTCCAGGCGGCGGCGCTGCTCGTCTTCGCCCATTTCGAGGGCTTTGTGCAGCATATTGGTAACCTCTACGATATCGTGCGGATTGACCAGCAGGGCGTCGTGCAATTCGCTGCCGGCGCCGGCCATTTCGCTGAGGATCAGCACCCCTTTCCGGCTTTTCTCCTTGCTGGCGATAAACTCCTTGGCCACCAGATTCATCCCGTCGCGCAAGGGGGTGATCATGGCGATGTCGGCGACCTGATAGAGCGTGGTCAGTTCGGAAAAATTGAGGGAGCGGTAGAAATACTGGACCGGCAGCCAATCGAAGCGACCGAGCCGGCCGTTCACTTCTCCTACGAGGGTGTCGATCTCCTGTTTCAACTCGCGATATTGATCGACCTTGGAGCGCGAGGGCACGACGATCAGCACGAGTCTGACCTTGCCCCTGTATTCGGGATAGACATCGAGAAAATGCGCAAAGGCCCGGATCCGTTCGGGTATGCCCTTCGTATAGTCGAGCCGGTCGATGGAAATGACCAGGCGGCGGCCACGCGGAAGCTGCCGGATCGTCGGTTCGCCGTCTTCGGCCGCTCCGTACGACTCCGGATAGGCGTACTTGTCGTAGTCGATACCCATTGGAAACACGTCGACATTTACCACCCGATTGCCGACCGACAGCTTACCGAAATGGTGCTCGTAACCGGCGATGCGATAGGCGGCGCTCAGGAAGTGCCGCATATATCCGAAGGTGTGAAAGCCGATCTGATCGGCCCCCAGCAGGCCGCGCAGGAGTTCTTTGCGCCAGGGCAGGGTGCGGAACACCTCGTACGAGGGGAAGGGAATGTGCAGGAAGAAGCCGATGGAGATCTCGGGGAAATCGCGCCGGATCAATTCCGGCAGCAGGATCAGTTGATAGTCGTGTACCCATACCAGGTCGTCTTCGCGTACGACCTTGCGCACGACCTCGGCAAACTGTTCGTTGACGCGCTGATAGGCTTCCCAGTATTCTTCGCTGTAGGTCGTGTACTGGGTGAAGTAGTGGAAATGGGGCCAGATGACCTTGTTGGAGAACCCTTCGTAGTACAAATGGATATCTTCCTGCGACAGGAAGACCGGCACGAGATCGTCTTTGGCGAGGTCCTGGCGAATGGACTCTCGTTCCCACTCGTCGGTGGTTGCGCGGCCGGGCCAGCCGATCCACACTTTTTGCAGGCTTTCGTCGAGCGAATTGAGCCCGGTGGCCAATCCGCCGGCACTGGGATAATAGATGAGTTCTCCCTCTTTCTTATTGATCGTGACGGGGAGTCGGTTGGAAATGATGACGAGTCTTGGCATTGCCAAAAAAATATTTGATCGCCGCCGGCTACATACCGGAGCGTGGGGATTACCGAACGAAAGCGCCACTCGGAGAGGGCCGGTTCTACGTCGGTCGGGGCTGTTTGGCTCTACTCGCAACAGGAATGCCCGGGAGGGCCGGGAGGAGCCGACAAAGAGAGAACAACGCGACCCGTCCATTGGTTCGGGTCGCGTTGTGGGCTTGGAGGGGGATCAGGCCGTCTTCTTCCGCTTGCGGCGGGTCTTGAACAGCTCGACCACTTCTTTTTCCTTGAGGAAGCCCAGATCCTGGAAGGTGGTCGAAACGAACTTCTTGATATCCTGGTAATCCTTGCCGCGCTTGTCGGTAAACACCTTGAGGCAGCGCTGGACGTAGGCCATCGACAGTTCCTTAATGTCCTGGTTGAACTGCTGGTTGACGAAAATGTGCATATAGAGGGTGAACACCTTCGACAGTTCGAAGAATTCCGGATAGTCCTGCACCTCCAGATTCCGGATGAAGCGGGCGATGTAACCGTAGATGGTCTGCCGCACGCATTCGTTGATGGTCGACAGCCCCTCGTGGCGATCGTGGAAAGCCTTGACGGCGTCTTGCGCTTCCTGATCGACATAGCCCTTGCCGTGGATCGTATCCGTCAGATCGTAGTAGTTCGACAGTTCATCCTTGATCTTGCGGTCGACCAGCGCAGAGATGCGGGCATCGGCCTCGGCGTCGAGGCGCAGATCGCCGTGATGCAGTTCAAGCAAAAAACTCAGCCATTCTTCGTCAAACTCGGGCATGGTCGTCCGCACCGCGTTGAAGTGCTTGGCCAGATGGTCGCGGTCTTTTTTTGCCAGTTCGAAGAAGGAAGCATAGAGGCCGACGATGTGCAGGTATTCACGCGAACCCTGGAAGAGCTCGTTTTCCACGAAGGCCTTCAGATGCGGCAGCAGGCTGGAGTTGTCGGCATCTTTCAGGCGGATGCGGTGCATCAGGAAATGTTTGAGCGGGATGTACAGCACCTTGAGCTCGTTGAGCGAGTCGGGGAATTCGGCGGTATGGTAGTTGTCGTGCGCAAACTGCCGCTGGTAGCGCTGATAGCCCACCGCCCGGCTCTCGATCACGCGGTACTTTTCCAGCTTCTGGCTTTGCAGGTAGTACCGGATGCGCTTGTTGGGGATCTGGTTGATGAGATTGGTGATCCAGATGTCGGAACTCAGGGCAAAACCGATCTGGATCGACTGGCCGATCCGCTTCTTCAGGATGTCGAAGTTGGCCGAGTTGCAGATGGCCATGAGCACATCGCGAAAATGGTCTTGCGGACGGAGGTAGTTAAACTCTTGGTCGTACTCGCCGCGCAGCACGGAATAGCCGAGGATCTTGGGAAGGAAGAGCCCCTCGAAGCGCTCGTCGGTCAGCTGCTTTTCCAGCGCAATGAGCTGCAGCGGTTTCTCGGAGGCCACCAGTTCATAGAGGGCGGCGATGGAGGGCTCGAAAAACTCCTTGAGGCGTACAAAATCGTCTTCCTCTTCCGTTTCCAGGTAGTTCGCCAGTTCTTCCGACGCCTGGATCTGTTCGGCCAGGACGTCTAGCTGCTCCTGGTATTTCTTGTCCAATGCTTCCATATAGATCGGTCATTTAGAACGTGAACCTGATAGGTGCAACAAGGCCCTATCAGGTTCACGCGTATGATTATTTTTCCAAAGATCACCCTTTCGGATGCTTTGCAAAGATATTCTTCTAGCGGCAAAGTTCAAAATATCCCGAGACCGAAGTGGTTCGATAAATTCCCAAACCACTGGTTCGAGTAGAAAAGGCCCGCTTTCCAGCGGGCCTTTCCGTTTCTATTCTTCTTCCATCAGGGCATCCAGTCCGCTTTCCACCTCCGGGGCGGGGATGGGAGCCGTGCCGGAAACCTGACTGAGGAACTGGCGTTTTTCCTCCTGGGTCTGTGCGACGCGGGCGGCGATCTTCGCCTCCTTGGCCTCTACCCAGGACTGAAACTTCGATTCAGCCTCTTCCACGGTCAGGGCGCCCTTCCGGACGCCGCGCTGCAGATGCTTCTTGTACATGACGCCCTTGAAGCGCAGGATCGCGCGGGCAGTGTCGGTCGGTTGCGCGCCGTTCATCAGCCATTCGAAGGCTTTGTCGCGGTCGAGCTCAATGGTGGCCGGCTTCGTCATCGGGTTGTACACGCCGATCTTCTCGATAAAGCGGCCGTCACGGGGCGAGCGGCTATCGGCTACCACGATGTGGTAGAACGGTTGCTTCTTGCGGCCCCGCCGTTGTAATCTGATTTTAACAGCCATAAAAGGGTTAAAATTTATTTGGTTTAACCATACCCGCTTAACCCGAAGATCGGACGGCGGGCTTTTAACGGCCGCAAAGGTAAGTGAAATTTGCGGGGTATGCAACAAGAGATGCTAGATGCTGGATACTGGTCGCTGGTTTTTTCTAACTTGTACCAAAATCCAGTATCCAACATCCAACATGAAACCCATCCTCACCTCCGCACTCCTCCTCCTCGGTCTGCTCCTGACGGGCCAAACCCCCATTTCCGGCATCATCAACCAGTACGCCGCCGTGACCGGCATCGAAGCCTGTGCCGGGCGCCTGACGGTCGACGATGCGGCGGGCTTCGCGGCCGGACAATCGATCCTGATCATCCAGATGCAGGGAGCGATCATCGACGAGTCGAATTCGGCGGCCTTCGGCAATTTGCTCGACCTGGGGGAAGCGGGCCGCTACGAACGCGCGACGATCCAGTCGGTTGCAGGCGACGACCTTTTTCTGGAAGAGTTGCCGCTGAATGCCTACGATCTCAGCGGCCGGGTGCAGGTGGTCAGTCTGCCGGTCTACCAAAGCGCGATCGTCACCGCTCCGCTGACGGCCGCTCCCTGGAACGGGTCCACTGGCGGAGTACTGGCCCTGGAGGTGATCGACACGCTCACGCTCCATGCATCGCTGTCGGTCGAAGGGCAGGGTTTCCGCGGCGGAGCGATCCAGGTGCTGGCCAGCAATTGTCAGTTCTTTCTCGACTACAACGACTACTACTACAATCTCGGCAATTGGCGGGGCGCCCGCAAAGGGGAGGGCGTAGCGGCCTACCTGTCCGATAAAGAGGCCGGCCGCGGCGCCCAGGCCAACGGCGGCGGCGGCGGCAACGACCACAATACCGGCGGCGGCGGCGGAGCTCACCTCCAGGGCGGCGGACAAGGGGGCGAGCAAAGCCCAAACTCGGTGTTCAGCTGCCAGGGACCCTATCCGGGACTGGGCGGCAAGGCCCTGACGCCAAGCGCCGACCGGCTCTTTCTGGGCGGCGGCGGCGGAGCCGGACACACCAACAACGCCGGCGCCGGCAGCGACGGCGGTAACGGGGGCGGCATCTTGTTCCTGCTGGCAGGGGCCGTCGACGGTCAGGGCCATGCCCTCCTCGCCGGCGGAGCCGACGCTATCGAAGCCGGAGGCGACGGGGGCGGGGGCGGCGGAGCCGGCGGCACGGTCGTCTTTCGATTCCAGACCTTGCTCAGCGCCTTATCGGTCGACCTGGCGGGCGGCAAGGGCGCATCGACCGACAATCTGGTCGACCGCTGCTACGGACCGGGGGGCGGGGGCAGCGGCGGCCGGCTATTGTTCGACGGGGCCGGGCTTTCGGGCATCGATCTCGACGGAGGGGCAGCCGGCGTCAATCTCAACGCATCCAGTGCCTGCAGCGATCCGGCCAATGGGGCCACTGCCGGAACGGATGGCCAATCGGCATTTCTGAGCGACATTCCCGGCGGCGCGACGCCGAACCAGCCGTTCGCCATCGCAACCCAACCGCCGGCTTCCATCAATGCCTGCCTTGACAGCCTCCTCCAACTGAGCCTCGTCGCCACAGGCAACAGCCTGCAATACCAATGGCAGATCTACCAGGACGGCAGTTACGTTAACCTGGTCGAAGGAGCGGAGTTCCAGGGGGTGCAAAGCCCGGTCCTGACCATACCCAACGTGCCGGCCGACCTGGAAGGGGCCGTCTTCCGCTGCGTGCTGACCGACCTGTGCGGCGATCAGCTCCATTCCGCTACCACGCTCCTGCAGGTGATCCCTCTGCCGACCGCCGGCTTCGACCTGGCGATCACCGGTCTCTATACGGTGCAGTTCGCCAACCTGTCGACCTACGCGCAGGACCTGTTGTGGGACTTTGGCGACGGCAATAGCAGCACGGAGACCGATCCGGAACATATCTTTGCCGGTCCGGGATCGTACCTCATTACCCTAAGTGTGCAAAATGCCTGCGGCAGCAGCCTGTTCAGCGACACCCTCGAGTTGCTGCCGCCGGCGGTGGCCGATTTCGACCTCGACTTTTCCGGAGGTTGCGTGCCTTTTGACGTGCAATTTTCCGACCTCTCGACCGGAATGATCACCTCCTGGGAATGGTCGTTTCCCGGAGGCGACCCGGCTTCTTCGGATCAGCCAAACCCGACAGTCACCTACAACACCCCCGGTCTGTACGACGTCAGCCTCACCGTTTCCAACGCCCAGAACAGCGATCAGCTCACGCTGACCGGCCTCATCGAGGCGCTGCCGTTTCCGACGGCCGACTTCTCCTTCGTGCTGTCGGGCGACACGGTCTTTTTCACCAACCTCTCCTCCCCTCCGGGCCTGAGCTACCAATGGACCTTCGGCGACGGCAGCGCGCCTTCGGCTCAGACCAATCCGTTGCACGTCTATCCGGATACCGGTCTGTACGAGGTTTCGCTGGTCGTCAACAACACCTACTGCGGAAGCGTCGCCTCCGCTACGGTCGAGATCGTACCGACCGCGGTCGGCACGTTATCACCGGCAGAGGCCATCGGCATCCGGCCCAACCCGACCGGCGGTCTCCTCTACTTGAGCGGTCTGCCGGCCAGGCCTACTGCGGTGCGGCTATGGGACCTTCGAAAAGGGAACATACGGAACTGGGAGATCAACGGACCCACGGGCACGGTCGACCTCGAAGGGTTGCCGCCGGGGCTGTACCTGCTGGAAGTCAGGTTGCCAAACGGCGCTCAATGGACGAAAGTGGTCAAGAACTGATCCAGCCTCACTCCACCCACTCGAGCTTCTCCGTGCGCTTGAGCATGGCGCAATTACCCTGAGCGGTAACGATGTAGGCGATGATCAGCAGTCCGATGATCAGAAAGGCCAATTCGATGCGGCTAATGATGCGTTTTTTCGGTCGTTCGGTCATGATCCTTAGAAGTCTACTTTCAGGCGCAGGTTGATCCGGCGCGAGGTGAGGTAGTTGGGAATGGCATAATACTGCAAGAAGAGCGTTTTGATCCAGGTATTCGAAGCCACGTTTTGCACCTTCATCAGGTTGAACACCTCCAGACTCAGCCAGGTGGTGCGGGTGAAGCGCAGGGGGTGGTGCGGCTTGTTGCGGCGCCAGTCGCGATCCCACAGCAGGACGGAAAAACCGATGTCGACCCGGTGGTAAGCTGGGAAGCGGTAGGTGTTGCGATAGATCTCGTTGTTGTTGGGCAGGCCGTAGGGCAAACCGGTACCGACCGTGAAGTTGAGATGCATTTTGAAATTCTCGTTGCGCGGCAGGTAATCCTGGAAGAAGACCGAGAGGGTCATGAGCCGGTCGGTGGGACGCGGCACGTCGTCGACCGGCGTACCTTCCGTTTCGCCGACCTTGCGCACGATGTGCTGTACGCCGTCGAGCCGTTCGCGGGCCCGCAGGAAGGAGAGGTTAAACCACGATTCGGCGCCCTTCACGAATTCGCCGTTGAGGCGAAAGTCGATCCCGGTCACATAGCCGGTGGCGTTGTTTTCACCGGCATAGCGGATCCGCACGTTATCGATCTCGTAGGAAACCAGGTCCCACAACTCCTTGTAGTACGCTTCGACGATGAGGCGGAATTTCAGGTCGCTCAGCTTGTCGAAGTAAAAATCCCAGGTCATGCCGCCCACGACATGGGCCGATTTTTGCGAAAGTACCTTGGGGTTCACCACTCCGTCGAAGTCGCGCAGTTCGCGGTAAAATGGCGACTGGAAGTAGAGTCCGCCGGCGAGCCGGAAGGAGATATCCGCTTTGGTCCCTAGGGGTTTGTAGAGGAGTTGCAGGCGCGGGGTGACGAAGAGTTCGTCGTTGAGGTCCCAATAAGCCGCCCGCAAGCCGGTAGTGAGCTTCCACTCGGCGACGCTGTCTTTGCGCCAGGAGAAGGAATTCTGTGCATAAGCCGTCAGGCGGTTCGATTCGAGGCGGTTTTGGGTCTTGAGCACGCGAAAAAGCAATACCTGGCTGGTGTCGTAAGCCAGGGAGTAGCCGGCAGAATCCTGTCGTTCCCACTCATTGAGTTCGTCGTTGATCCACTCGTTCTGATATTTGACGCCCCACTGCAGGAAGTGGCTGGCGGTCACGTTGGGATCGTCGGGATCGAGTTGGAGTTCGATCCCCCCTTTGTGTTCGACATTGGTCACCACAGCGCGCAGGTAGTTGCGGGTATACAGCTGCTGGGTACCGGTTCCGAGTTCGGCCACCACTTCGCCGAAGTTGTCGCTGCCCAGGCCCGACTCGATCTGCCGCAGCGAGTAGTGACCGATGATGTCGAAGCGCTCGTTCTCGTCGCTTTGGAAGGTGGAGGCCAGGAATTTGAGGAAGATCGGATTGTGGTCGCGGTCGGGCAGATAGGTAAGCGACAGGCCTCCCATCTGGGTGGTGAAATCGTCGACTTCCTGGCCTTCGAACACGGTGAAGAGCTCGAGTGCAAAGTCGATCAGGCCAAAGGCCGTACGTCTCGATTCCGGGATGAACCGGTACACACTGCGATTGTAGTTGCCGAGCAGTCCGAGCTGCCAGTTGCGGTTGAGGTCGTAGGTAAAGAAACCCTGAATGTCGGTGAAATTGGGAGTGTACTCGCCATCGACGTCGAGCGAACCGAGCAGGTAGCGGGTCGTCTTGTAGCGGGCACCGACGAGGTAGCGGAATTTCCGGTAGGGCGAACTCCCCAATTGCTTGCTGCCTTCGATATGGGCCGAGCCGCCCAGTGCGCTCAGGCCGACGGAGGCGCGCAGACTGTCGGGGCGCTTGTACTGAATGTCGAGCACGGAGGAAAGCTTGTCGCCATACTTCGCCTCGAAACCGCCGGAGGAAAAAGACAAGTTGCTGATCAGATCGATATTCGGGAAGGTCAGGCCTTCCTGCTGGCCGGCGCGGATGAGTTGGGGCCGGTAGATCTCGAAGTCGTTGACGTATACCAGGTTCTCGTCGTAGTTGCCCCCCCGCACGTTATACTGGCTGCTCAGCTCGCCGCCGGTGCCGCTGGAGGTGCCCAGGGCAATGGCGGGCAACACGCTTTCCAGGTTGCCGGTAGTTGTCGGCAACAACTTCAGCTCGCTGACGTCCTCCCGGATCATGCCGCCTTCTTCGATGCGACTTTCCCGGACCACCACCTCGATGCCCGCGTCGACCGGCACCATAAAGACGTTGACTTCCTTCCGGCTGCGATCGGGCATGGCGCTCTGCTCGTACTCGGCTTCCTGATAGCCGACCCGGCTAAAAGCCAGTACGAAGGGTTCCTGCGACGGCACCTGAATGGAATACGATCCGTCGCCCCTGGTTTCGACCACGGTATTCGTGCCCTTGATGTATACGGTCGCCACCTCGACCGCCTGATCGGTATTGGCGTCGCGAACCTTGCCGTAGATGGTAGCCTTGCCGGTTTGCGCAAACGAACTTGCGCCAAACATCAGTGCGAAGAAGATCAACAGGAACCTGTGTACCATATTGTTTTAGTAGAAAGATGAAAGTAGAGAGATGAAAGACGACCCAATTAACCAATCACCCAATTAACCAATCACCCAATTAACCAATCACCCAATTAACCAATTCCCCAATCACCCAATTCCCCAATCACCCAACTCACACCGACCAGCTCTGCCCGCCGATGGCCTTGAGTTGGGCGATGGCTTCGGCCGGGCGTTCGGCCTTGAACACGCTGCTGCCGGCTACCAGCACATCGGCTCCGGCCTGCAGGATCTTCTCGGCATTTTGCAGGCCTACTCCGCCGTCGACTTCGATCAGGGTGCGGGCATTGTGCACGGCGATCAGTTCTTTTAGCTTCCGGATCTTGGGGATGGTCTGGTAGATGAACTTCTGCCCGCCGAAGCCCGGATTGACCGACATGAGGCAGACCAGGTCGATATCTTCGATCAGGTCTTCCAGTAAGCCGACCGGCGTATGAGGATTGAGGGCCACGCCGGCCTTCGCTCCGCTTTCCTTGATCAGGTGCACCACCCGGTGCAGATGGTCGCAGGCTTCATAATGTACGGTGATCACGTCGGCGCCCGCTTTGCGAAAGGCTTCCACGTATTTCTCCGGCTCCACGATCATGAGGTGCACGTCGAGGGGCTTTTCCGCCAGTCCGGCCATGAATTCCACGACAAACATGCCGAAGGAGATGTTGGGCACAAAGCGCCCGTCCATCACGTCGAGATGGAACCAATCGGCCTCGCTTTCGTTCACCAGGGCGAATTCCTCGCGCAGGCGGGTGAAGTCGGCGGCCAGTACGGAAGGAGCGACTAGATGTTTCATGGGGCAAAAGTAGGAAGATGTGCAGTGAAAGTAGAAAGATGAAAGTAGAAAGATGAAAGACACCCCAATTCCCCAATAAACTAATCCCCCAATCCCCCAATTAACCAATTAACCAATTAACCAACCACCCACCCACCTACTCCCCCACATGCACCACCTGTTCTTCTTCGAGGATGGGCATGCGGCGGTAGCGCAGGAAGAGCTGTACGGTGGCCAGCACGTCCTTTTCACAATAATGGGCGATGCGCGGGAGGTCTTGCTCCTGCCAGTAGACGCGGCCGACGTCGCTGCCGTCGATATCGTCTTTCGGCGAGGGAAAGCCGAGGATGGCGGCGAGCAGCTTGAGGGAAGTGAAGCTCTTCTTGTCGCCGAACTTCCAGAGTTCCATGGTATCGAGGAGGTGCTTCGTTTCCCAGGGTTTCTTGCCGGTCAGGTCGAGCATGGCGGGAAAGGGCAGCTGGTGGATGAGCATGCGCCGGCAGATATAGGGAATGTCGAACTCCTTGATGTTATGCCCGCAGAGATAGTGCGTATTCGGGTTCTTGTAGTATTGCTCGATGAGGCCTGCAAAAGCTTTGAGGACCTGGCGTTCGTCGTCGTCGGCAAACGACTTGAGGCGCAGTTGCAGCTTCTGATCCTTGTCGCGCACGACGATGCCGACGGAGATGCAGATGATCTTGCCGAATTCGGCGAAGATGGCGGCCCGGTCGAGATAACTGGCGGCCACCTCGTCGTCGGTGAGTTCGTCGTCGGTCTTGCGCAGGACGGAGCGGCTTTTGATGCGCCAAAGGTCTTGCAGCGCCTCCGGCAGTTCGGGAAATTCCGGACTGCCCGATACGCATTCGATGTCGAGAAAGAGCACATTGGCGATGTCGATGTGATCGATCATGGCGAAAGATTGGAAGTTAGTTAAACGAGAAACCACTCAAGATAATAAAAGTCTGCCAGCTTGTGGCCGGCGCTCGTGTCGGAAAAGGGAAGTATACGAGCACAATAAATCGCTGTTTTTCAGGAAAAAAAATGTAGAAAACCTGTATCTTTTAGGAAAAATCCACGTCTCATGTTCGTCCTTTTTGCAGGAAAAGCGGGCAGCTCGCCGGTCCAAAAAAAGTCTGACGCCAGCGAACATTTGCCCCGATAACTACCTAATTGCTATTGAACGTCCAAGACGAACCGATCCCAAAGCCGATCATTCGAGGACATAAAAAACTAAAAAGAACAAAATCTTTCGTTATGACGACCACTAATTCGAATGCTGGAACCAACAATTCCAAACAACGGATGATCGCCATCGCCGCGATCATTGTAGTGGCTTTGCTGACCGTGAACGCCTTCCTGTTGTACAACAAGTTTACGCAGGACAAGAAGCTGGCCCAGCAGGCTACGGAATTGGAAGAGGCTGAAAAACTGAAAGCCGAACTGGAAAAGCAGTACTACGAAGCCCTCTCCGAGCTGGAAACCATGCGCGGTGAGAACGAAGAGCTGAATGCGCTGATCGAACAGCAGCAGGCCGAACTGAAGGATCAGAAAGACAAGATCGACCGCATGATCCGCAACGAGGGCGACCTGAAGCGGGCCCGTACCGAGATCGCCAATCTCAAGGCGCAGATCGAGCAGTACATCGCCGAGATCACTCAGCTCAAAGAGGAGAACCAGTTGCTGGCCGACGAGAATACACAGCTTCAGGAAGACAAGGCCATGTTGGAGACCGACCTGACCCAGCAGCGCACGGCCAACGAAGAACTGAACACCGAGAAGGCCCAACTGGTTAGCGCCAACGAAGACCTTTCCAAGACCGTCACTTTTGCCTCGGTCGTAAAGGTCGACAACATCGAAGCCGTCGGCCTGAAGGTCAAAGACAACGGCAAGACCGCCAAGAAATCACTGGCCAAGAACGTCGATCAACTGCAGGTGTGCTTTAACACCACGATCAACGAAGTGACCACGGCCGGCCGCGAACAGTTCTTCGTCCGCATCATCAACCCGGTAGGGGAAACGATCGCCATCGAAGAGCAGGGCAGCGGCATCATGACCAGCAGCCAGACGAACGAACAGATCCGCTACACCCAGGTGAAAGAACTGAACTACAACAACGACAAGCAGGAAGTCTGCTTCTCCTGGGAATCGACCTTGCCTTTCCAGAAGGGCACCTACGAGGTCGAGATCTACAACAAAGGGTATCTCGCCGGCACCGGCAACTTCACCCTGAAGTAATCAATCATCCTATCCTATTAACTGACCAAAAGCCGGCCGCCTCGCGCGGTCGGCTTTTTTTTGTTCAACCACTTCCGGCGATCCGCTGTTGTACCGATGACCGGGAGCTTGCGCAATATCTACCCCGGCGCTTCTGTTTGAGTTGAGGATTTTTTACCGAACTTTACCGCCATGAAAGAAGAAGACCCGATCCAGAACCCCGTCGATCCGGAACAGGTCGCCGCCAATCCGGGCCTACTCCCCTATGCCCACCACGTCGGCAGCGCCCTGATCAAACCCATCGACCGGGGCCGGGTAAAAGGCCGGGCCCTATCGGCCATGTACGAACAAACCGACCGCCAACTCGACCAGATCCGCGAGCAGGTCGAACTCCTGGCCGCCCAGGCCGACGCCATCCGCAAACGGGTCGAGATCTCCGAGCAGATCTATCAGGCCGACACCAGCTTCCAGCCGCTCGTCGGACATACCTACCACCTGTACCGCCGCGCCGACGGCACGGAATTGCTCTCCATGGTCGCTCCGGAAGAATGGGGCCGCTCCTGCCCGTATGAGTTCGTCGCCACCGCCCGACTACTGGCGGATCATACTTGGGAAGTAGAAAGATGAAAGATAAGAGATAAAAGAATCCAGCATCCAGAATCCAGTATCCAATGCCCCTCCTTCTCCTCCTTACCGCCCTGTTCACCGCCTACCTTCCGCCGGAAACTTCCGTCGAGTGGCTTTCGCCGACCGAGCACGACTTCGGCGAGATCGATTACAATACGCCGGTCACGCATTTTTTCGAATACCGCAACACCACCGGCTCGCCGATCGTGATCGACAATGTGCGGCCCGGTTGCGGCTGCACGGCGCCCGAGTGGTCGGTAGTGCCTCTGGAACCCGACAGCACGGCAGCGCTCAAAGTGGTATACGACGCGCGCAAGGTGGGCTACTTCCGGGTGCCGATCAAGGTGTACTTCAGCAGCCAGCGCAAGGCCGAGCGGCTCTATATCGAAGGAGAGGTCGTAGATCGTTCGAAGCCTTCCGTCGATAACTAGCGGCCACACTTCCATCTTAACGGGTGATAAACGCGGCTTGCTCGTTATTTCTATTAAATTTGCACCGGCCTATAGATTGCGAAACCAAAGGCTCCGGCTCCGGCCGGAACACAATTTTACGTGCCCATGGAAATTCTCCTTTTCTTGATCGCATCCTACGTTCTGTTGAGCCTCAGCCTGTACAAGGTCTTTGAGAAAGCCGGCGAAGCCGGTTGGAAGGGCCTGGTACCCGGACTCAACTTCATGGTGTGGTGCAAGCTGATCGGTCGGCCGTCGTGGTACGCCGTTTTTCTGCTGATCCCCATCGTCAACCTGTTCATCTTCGTGGGCATGGCGATCGACCTGGTGCGCTCCTTTGGCCGGCACTCCTTTCTCGACAGCGCCCTGACCTTCTTTTACGCGCCCGGCATGTTCCTCTTCCTCGGCCTGAGCGCGAAGGAGAAATACGAAGGACCGGCCCTGGCGGCCGAAAAGGCCTTTTTCGGCGAGATGGAGGAAGCCAGGAAAAACAACGACCAACGCAAGCTCAAGAAGCTGGAGGCCCGCAATCCGTACCGCAAGTCCTTCCTGCGCGAGTGGACCGAGGCCATCGTGTTCGCCGTCTTCGCCGCCGCCTTCATCCGGATGTTCCTGATCGAGGCCTACACCATCCCCACCTCTTCCATGGAAGGCTCGTTGCTGGTGGGCGACTTCCTTTTCGTATCCAAAGCGCATTACGGCATCCGCACGCCGCAAACGGTGCTCATGATCCCTTTGCTGCACAACCGCATCCCGGTCATCGGCGGCGAGTCGTATCTCGAAAAACCGAACATCCCCTTCACGCGGCTGCCGGCCCTCGAGAAGATCGACCGCAACGACCCCGTCGTGTTCAACTACCCGGAAGGCGATAGCGTGTTCGTCACCCCCGGCCGCGTCTACAGCATTTACGACGTGCGGCGCAACCCCGGCTTCCTGGCCGAAGTGCCGCGGCGCTACAAGCTCATTACGCGACCGATCGACAAGAAAGATCACTACATCAAACGCTGCGTGGGCGCCCCCGGCGATAGCATCCAGGTGATCGACCGCCAGCTATACATCAACGGACAACCGGCCCAAAACCCCACCGAGATCCAGTTCAATTACCTCGTCACCACCCCCAGTACCCTGAACACACGCCGTTTCGAGGAATGGGGAATTTCGGAAGAAGACGTTCGCGAGAAAGGGCCTAACTACTATATCCTCACCCTCAGCGAAGGCCAGAAGGAAAAGGTGCGATCGCTCGATCCGGCCATCCAGATCGAACCGGTCGACATGGTCGACTTCCAGCGCCGGCGGGGCATCGATCCGTACAACCTCTTTCCCTACGATAAGCAGAAGTACCCGAACTGGACGGTCGACAACTACGGTCCGCTATATATCCCGAAGAAAGGGGCCACCATTCCGCTCGATCCGGCCGGCCTGGCGCCCTACCGCCGGATCATCGAAGTATACGAGAACAACACCCTGGAATTCAGGGACGGACAGGCCTATCTCAACGGACAGCCGGCCGATTCCTATACCTTTCAGCAAGACTACTACTGGATGATGGGCGACAACCGCCACAATTCCGAAGATTCGCGGGTTTGGGGTTATGTGCCGGCCGATCACGTCGTCGGTAAACCCCTGTTCATCTGGTTCTCGACCAACGGCGGACTGGGCGGCATCCGATGGAACCGCCTGTTCACCACCGCCAACCGGATGTAAGCCCGCTGCGGGGTCATTTCTTTTTGCTATTTTTGCCCCGACAAAGTACCGTTCATGGCTGAAAAGACCGACCGCCAGGGAAATCACCCTCGCACGAAGCCGAACTACCTCTACTCCATCATCAGCGTAGCGCTGGTGTTGTTCCTGTTGGGGTTCTTCGGCATGGCCCTGCTGCAGGCCCGCCAACTGGTCGGCTTTTTCAAAGAACGGGTCAACCTCCTGATCGAACTGGAGGACACCGCAGCCGAACTCGACGTAGCCGAACTAAAGGAGGACCTCACGAATAGCCCCTTCCTCAAGCCGGGCAGTATCCAATTCACCAGCAAGGAAGAAGCGATCGAACTGCTGCGCGAAGATTTCGGGGAAGACTTCTTTAAACTCGATCTCCCCAACCCCCTCTACGACGTGCTGACGTTCAATGTGCGCGCCATCTACATGAACTC
This sequence comes from Saprospiraceae bacterium, assembly GCA_020436865.1. Taxonomy (GTDB): domain Bacteria; phylum Bacteroidota; class Bacteroidia; order Chitinophagales; family Saprospiraceae; genus JAGQXA01. The sequence goes on from JAGQXA010000068.1 coordinate 16,744, forward strand.
CGACAGCCTTTCGATCATCCGCGAAGAATTGCGCATGCACCCCTATGTGAGCGATGTCTACTACCAGGAAAGCCTGGTCGACGTGCTGGCCCAGAATATTCGCAAGGTCGCCTGGATCACCCTCGGGCTCAGCCTCTTCTTCATCCTCGTCGCCTTTGCCCTCATTCACAATACGATCCGGCTGGCCCTCTACGCCAACCGATTCCTCATCAAGAACATGGAACTGGTGGGAGCCTCCTGGA
>JAGQXA010000500.1 GCA_020436865.1 Saprospiraceae bacterium
CCGGAAGGTTTCCCGCTGTTCATGTCGGAGTTCCCGGTCGAAACGCCGGAAGTTTACGGAGATCTGATGTACGACGAGGCCGGCAATTGCGGAGAGGCGACGGCCGATTGCGAGCCCTGGACGGTGGCGACCTGCTACGGCGAATTTCCCAGTAGTCCGGTCGGGGTCATTTACGACACCCGTTTTAACTCCCAGGCCCCTCCCGGTGACGATTGGGGCAACTACGCTCCACCGGTGCCGGAGATCCATCCTCCCGCCTGGACCGTCGCCAACCTGGGCAATGTGTTCGGCATTGCGCTCGACGGGAAAGACAAGATCTATCTCGCTGCTTCCGATGTGTACACCTACGACAAACCTGCCTTGGTGTCCTATGTAGGGCCGGGCGGGCCGGCCGGCGTGTACAAAACCGATTTCGTCGCCCCCTCCTATCCGACCACTAACATCACTTCGACCGTGGCTTTGCCAAGCCTGCCTGCCATTTCCGGCAACCAGTTGCCCAATATGGGTGCGATCGGGAACGGGAACGGGAACGGGATCGGCAATATCGCCTATGATCCGGTCAACAAACAACTGTTCCTGACCAATCTCGAAGACGGTCGGATCTACCGGCTGTCGACCTCCGGAACCCTGCTGAGCGCGTATGATCCCTTCGCGCTGGACTCGGGCCTGCCCGGCCTCGAAGAGATCGATTCGGAGCGGATCTGGGGGATCGCGGTTTACACCGAGAATGGCGTGACCAGAGTATATTTCGCTCGGGAAAGAGGCGGCGCCAATCCCAAACAGATCTGGTCGATCGCCCTCGACAATACCGGAGAGTTCGACTCGCCCGGAACGGCGACTCCGGGTCTTTTTAACAATTCTCCCCACGAAATCCTGGAGATCAACAATCTGCCCGGCACCCAGGAAAAGATCACCGACCTCGCCTTTGCCGAAGACGGACGCTTACTGATGACGGAACGAGGCGCCCCGCACGATGCCATGGTCTTCGATTATACGAAAAACCCGTGGACCTTCAACCGCAAGTATTTCGTCGGCGGCTCCAACGGCCAGAACGGCGGGGGCGGCATAGATTACGGATATGTCGAAAAATCCGGCAATCCGCTCATTTTCTGCGACTCTATGGTTTGGTCGACCGGCAATTGCCTGATGGTCAATGCAATAACGGCATCGCTCGGCGGTTGCGACGTCTATGGACTGGAAGGTATGTCGGTATCGGCCAACGCGGCATTTCCCGCCAATTCCATTCAGGACATTTTCATCGACTTCGACCACACCTATGCCGTCCAGCAAAAGCAGGAAGTGGGCGATGTGGAGGTGTTCCGCTGTGGATGTCTACCCACGAGCAGCCCGCCCTGCGATTCCCTGATGGTCATGATCGCGCCCGACCAGGGCGATCTTTGTTGCTATACCGTCGACCTGAAAAACAACTTCGGACCTTCCATCTCCAAGATCCAGCTCGACCTGCAGACGCCGGGAGTTATTTTCAATACCAGCCAGATCAATACGGCCGCCGGATTTCAGTACGCAGCCTCGAATTCCGATCAAACGCTTTGCATCACGCATACCTCCGGCAGTATCCCAGCCGGGCTGTCGGTGGGCGCTCTGCGCTTCTGCTACTCGGGGGTGGATATGCCGGGAGAATTTCCCCAAACCATCCAGTTCACCTGGTGGCAAAACGTCGGCGGAGCGGAAGTGCCGACCGAGTGCAAGGAAACCTTCGTGACCGATTGCCCGCCTGAACCGGTAAAGGACACCTGCATCCTGGTGACGCCCCTGCAGATAGATTGCAACCCCGATAATGTGTACGAGTACATCCTGACCTTCAAGGTCACCAACCTGAGCTCGATCCCGGCCTTCAACGCCTACACGGTGAATTTGTACGGCTTGCCGGCGGGATTCTTTTTCTCGCCTTGCACCGGCACGGCCCTGTTGAGCAACATCGGCCTCCCCATCCCGGGCGCGCCCCTGGCGCCAGGCCAGATGTCGGGAAATATGTGCGTGAAGATCATCAGCACGACGCCCATCCTGAATCCCCAAACGATCTGTGCCCAAGCCAAGCTGATTGGCCTGGAGGCCTGTTGTACCACCGACGATAAGTTTTGCGTCACCCTGGAGCCGTGTTGCGACCCATGTGAAAACATCGCCATTGTCGCTACTCCCGTGCAGCCGGCCGGGGCGGATTGCTGCTATTCGCTTGGGATCGAAAACGATTGTCCGTACCCCTTCTTTTCCAAGGTCGAAGCGGAGATCACCACGCCCGGCGTCACCTACGGTTACTATGGCCTGAATGCACCTTACCTGGGCACCTGGAGCTTGTTGGGCTCTTCGAATACCAAATTGTGTATCCGGCCGAACATCGGTACCGTGCCGGGAGGAAGTATTTCCAACCTCGTGAACTTCTGCCTCGACAACATCAACAACCCCAGTCAGGTGCCCCAACAGATCGTCATCCGCTGGCTGACGCCCGATATCAACGGTGTAGACAGCGTAGCCTGCGACACGACCCTGATCTTCGATTGTGAATTCCCGACCAACTACGACTGCCTGGCCATCGACAGCATCCAGATCGAGTGCCAACCCGATGCCAATAAGTATCTGCTGACCTTCACAGTCACGAACCTCTCACTGATCCCGTTTGCCGCCACGCAACTCGACCTGATCCAGGTGGCGCCGCCCGACCTGGTGTTCTTCCCCAGTTCGTCGATCCCGCTGGTTCCACCTTTATCTACCGGCCAGTCACAAACGGTCTCCATCTGCCTGCTCGACACCGACGGGCTGCCGGGTAGCGGCAATCTGATCTTCTTTCCAAAGCTGACCTTCATGATGGAGGATACCTGCTGTTACGAGCCGATCGCCATCGAAGTTCCATTGCCGCCCTGCGACACCTGTATCTGTGTCTCACCCGATATCGTTCTGACCCAGAACGGCATCGACTACCAGCTGTTCTGCGCCCAGGGGCCGCCCACGCCGGTGATCCCTTGTCCGGCCGCCGACGTGACCATTTCCGGATTTTTCGGCTGTGAAAACCCCGACACGGGCGAACTGTGTGACGAAACGACGGTCAGCTGGTCGCTCAGCGGGCCCGGCGGGTTCTGTTGCAGCGGCACGACCACGAACTTCCCCTTGCTGACGTTCCCGGCGGCGACGGTCGACGATCCCGGCACCTACTTCCTGACGTATTCGACCCTCTGTCCGGGAGCTGTGGATTCCTGTGTGTGCACCGTGCGCTGGATCCAGGAGGAATGCGACTCCTGCTGCATCGATCTGGACACCTTCTGCCAGGTCGTGGAGAATGCCGTCAGCGTCGTGGTCGACAACGATGCCTGCAAGGTTACTCTGAACATCGGCGATCTGCCTGATTGCGACCTGATCAGCAACATCGGATGGGGCGACGGAAGTTTCGATCCGGGTCCGTACCCAGGGCCCTCCATGCCGATGCATACCTATGCCGGCAGCGGCACGTACGTGCTGACCTGGCTCGCGACCGAGAGCGATCCGAACACTGGGCTGATCTGCTTCGAAAAAGGCCTCAAAGACACGATCAATCTCGTTTGTGACACCTGCTTCTGCGGCGGCTTCTCCGATATGTTCATTCGCTGGGGAAAAGGTGGGCAGTACCAGCAGGTATTCTGCGATACGACCGCCGTGACCCTGCCCTGCCCGGATCCCGGCAAAGGCTATGCCCTCACCGGCGTGTTCAAATGCCAGGGCATGTGTCCGGACGACCACGACATCGACTGGACGCTGAGCGGACCGGGAGGTACTTTTTCGAACAGCTTTTCGGACAACGATCAGTACTTCGGCGTGCATCTGCTGCCGACCTATTTCACCCAGCCGGGTCTGTACACCCTGACCCTCAACGGTACCTGCGGCGGGCAAGTGTGTACCTGCGTCATCCAGTTCAATGTCGATTGTCCGAACTTGTGTCCGTGCAACGCCGACGACATAATAGCCTTACAGGACCATGTCGACAAGGGCTTCGCCTATGCCCTGTCGACCACCACCTGCAAAGCCTGCTTCTCTCCCATCGCGGTGAGCGCCTGTGAAACGGTGGAATGGTACCTCAACTCCACTTCCGGCACGCCGATCGGTACGAGCAACGGCAAGCAGACCTTCTGCACGACCTTCACCAGTGCGGGAACCTACACGGTGTACATGGTCGTGACGCGCAAGAAACCGGACGGCACCCTTTGCGAAACCTTCACCAAGTCGCAACAGATCACCGTTACCTGCGGAAACTGGCCGGAGTGCGAGGTATCTGTTTTGGAGAATCCCAACTTCAACGTCAATCCTGTCGCCGGCGGACTCGCCCTGATCGGTTCAGCGCCCGGATGGACTGCAGCCGAGGGTGATCCCACTCTGCTGGAAGGCCAGCCGCCCGCCAACACTCAGGATGGCTGGAGTATGCTGTTGCGCGGTAACTACGACGAAGGAGATGTACTGGCGAGTGCAGAGCCCATTTGTCTGTCCAAGGCTGATTCCGGGATGATCTCCATGAGGATCATCGGCGATCCGGGCACTCCAACCGACCCCATTCCGGGCAGGGATGTCAAAGTGGGCCGAAAACCTCCCGGCGGCGGCCTGGCGATCCAGCTGTACACCGGAGCCAGCGCACCCTATCCGGAGTGTACGGACGGTAGTTGCTACGATCTGGCCACGTTGGAAGACCTGTTGCCCCTGGATACGATGGATTGGTACGAATTGCGGATCCCCTATGATCTGAGC
>JAGQXA010000501.1 GCA_020436865.1 Saprospiraceae bacterium
ACGCTCGAGCAGGTATATCCCGGAATGAAGTAGATCGCCGGATGTTTGCCCGATTGCAGCGGCTTGTTGACGATCACGCGCAGCCAGCCCTCGCCGAAGGCGATCTCGTCGTAGATCACCTCCGAATGGGCGCTGGTTTCGAGCGGAACGGGCTGCGCCGGGGCCTGCAGGGAGCGTTCCTGGCCCTGCCGCCGCAACAGAAAGGTGGTCGGAAGGCCAGCGCGCAGGGTTTCCCGGGCTTGTCGCAATTGCTCCGGGCTGCCGGTTGGCCGGTCGTTGATCGACAGGATGATATCGCCGGCTTGCAGGCCGGCCAGCGCTGCCGTGCTTCCCGGGATCACCCGCTGCACGGCAATGCCGCCGGCCTCCGCTTCGCCCGGCGCGATGCCGATGTTGGCCCGGCGGCTGAGATGTTGTCCGAAAGCAGGGGAAACGAACAGCCCGCAAGCGAGCAGGCAAGCGAGCGGGAGGAGGATGCGGTCCATTTTTTTCGCAAAGATAGGCCGGCGCCGGCGGTAAAAGGGGGGAAGAAGTTGCGAAAGGCCCGGCGGTTCGGCATCGCGGTTTTTTGGTCTTCCCCCAATTTTGTAAGTTCGCCGTCATAATTTCGCTTTCCCGACCGAACAAGCGATTTGTTGATCCTGTTAGCCTGATTAATGAGAGATCGTTTCCTCGTCAGGCAACGCCGGCCGGGAAACAAAACGATACTTCGAATGTCTCCTCTAGCGCATCGGATCTACGTTTCTACCTTGGTTACCATCGTACTGTTCGTCACCTTGTTTCTGGTGGTGACCGGCCTTTCCTACTACGGCACGAGCCTGGAAGAACGCTTCTACCATCCTGAACACCAGTTCTATAAGCCTAGCGGTGTTTTTGGGCATGGCCTGGGGATCATCGGAACGCTGTTGATCATTATCGGCGTGTTCTCCTACATTGCCCGCAAGCGATATAAGTTCCTGGCGAATTTCGGTCGATTGAAGTACTGGCTGGAATTCCACATTTTCCTGTGCAGCCTGGGGCCGATCTTGATCTTGTTCCATACCGCCTTTAAATTTGGCGGGATCGTCGCGATCAGCTTCTGGAGCATGGTGGCCGTCGTGCTCAGCGGAGTGATCGGCCGGTTCATTTACATCCAGATCCCACGCAGTATCGAAGGCCGGGAACTGAGCCTCGACGAGGTCAAGGAAATGAAAAGGGGGGTGGAGGAGATCTTGCAGACTTCGGCACATTTGGACGACCAACGGCGGCAGGCCATCGTTCAGTCGATTGCCCTGCAAGATGTCTCCAACGGGGGCGGAAGCATCCTCGGGAACATGATCGGCAAGTATTTTGAAGATCAGGCTACGATCCGGCAGGTCAAAGGGATGATCCGCGCAGGTGGAATGCCCAAGAGCGAGCGCCGGCAGATCGTCGGCCTGCTGAAAGACGAAATGGCCCTCAATAACAAGATCGGCCGGCTCAAGACGATGCAGGAACTGTTCAAGTACTGGCATGTCGTGCATCTGCCCTTTGCCATTATCATGCTGGTGATCATGATCATTCACGTGGGCGTGACAATTGCTTTTGGCTATCGCTGGATTTTCTGAATTTATTGACTATATTGTCGGCGATCAGCGATCGCTGATCATTTTCATCCGGATTCCTGCTGAAGGAAGTCAACCCGGAAGCTCCAATACCTAGCCACAGAAAGACGGTACACCTCAGAACCTGGTAAGTTATCAAGGTTTCATCTTCAAAAAAGTAATGTATGCTTTTTGAACAGATGGCTATTTACCTGGCGGTAATAGCACTGTGTGGGGGTATTGTCTACCTGTACGTCAGAAAAATAACGAGGGCTTCCCAAGCGGTTGAAGCCAAGATCGAGCTGGCCAAACAAGACGGCTTGTTCGAACCCGTTTCCCTGCACCCCAAGATTGATCTCGGCACTTGTATCAAAAGCGGAGCCTGTGTGGCGGCCTGCCCGGAGAAGGATATTCTGGGCATCGTCAACGGCCGGGCCGCTCTGATCAAGGCCTCCAATTGCGTAGGGCATGGCGCGTGCTTTCACGCCTGTCCGGTCGAGGCCATCTCCCTGGTGATCGGCACGGAGAAGCGAGGAGTCGATCTTCCGCACGTGAACCAGCAGTACGAGACCAATGTGCCCGGCATCTATATCGTCGGCGAACTGGGCGGCATGGGGCTGATCAAGAACAGCGTCGAGCAGGGTCAGGCTGCCGTGGAAAGTATCGTGAAGGGCGGGATCAAAGGGCATAGCGCCGACCTGGACCTCGTCATCGTCGGCGCCGGTCCTTCCGGTATTGCCGCCTCCCTCGCGGCGAAAAAGCACCAGCTGAAATTCGCAACCCTGGAGCAGGATACTTTGGGCGGAACGGTGTACACCTTCCCACGGGCCAAGATCGTCATGACGGCGCCGATGGACCTGCCCTTGCACGGCAAGGTAAAACTCTACGACACCAGTAAAGACGAACTCCTGGAGCTCTGGACGAGCGTGCTCGCCAAGAACAACATATCCATTCAGGAAAACACGAAAGTGGAAAGCATCGAGAAAGAAGGAGAATGCTTTCGGATAAAGACGCAGCACGGAAAAGAACTGACCGCCAAATACGTACTGCTGGCTATCGGCCGGAGGGGTACCCCGCGAAAGTTGGATGTGCCCGGAGAGCATTCACAGAAAGTGGCCTACCGGCTCCTGGAACCCGAACATATCCAAGGCAAAAATGTGCTGGTCGTCGGCGGCGGCGACTCGGCAGTAGAATCGGCCATGCTGTTGATGGAACAGAACAAGGTGGTGCTTTCCTACCGGAAGGACCAGTTCAGCCGGATCAAACCGAAAAACCGGGAAAGGGTAGAAGCAGCCCGTTCGAGCGGGCTGCTGGACGTTCAATTTCAGACGAACGTGGTCAGGATCGAACCGGACAAGGTGGTTCTGGCTACCGAGGACCGGCGGGAAGTCGCGCTGGAAAACGACCTGGTGTACATCTTTGCCGGGGGGGAACTCCCCACCCAGTTCCTGCAGAAAGCCGGAGTGCAGATCACCAAGCGTTTCGGTTATACCATGAAGAAACACGGATAGGCCTTTGCCGCCGTGGTACTCGACTATAGACAAACAATTGCATGCTACGCCTGTGCTTC
>JAGQXA010000502.1 GCA_020436865.1 Saprospiraceae bacterium
GAAAAGACCGTGATCGTTCTGGAAACGATCAGCGCTCCACCGACGGCCATCGATATGGGTACCGATACCACGGTTTGTCCCAACGACGGCTTCGTGCTCGATGCCACCAATCCGGAGGCAACCAGCTATGAATGGCAGAACGGCGGAACGGTGCAGGCCCTGCAAGTGACCGAGCCGGGCACCTATAGCGTGACCTGGGAAAATGTGTGCGGCTCCACCACCTCCGAAGAAGTGACCATTGGATTTATCGATTGCTCGTGCGTGATTGAAAAACCCTCTGCCTTCACCCCCGATGGCGACGGGAACAATGAAACATTCCGCATCCTCTATCAATATTGTCCGTTGGATGACTTCCACCTCTATGTGTTCGACCGATGGGGACGCATCGTCTTCGAATCGCTCGATCCCGATCAAGGTTGGAATGGAACCGACAAAGGCAAGGACGTTCCCTCCGATGTCTATCTCTGGCGAATGACCTACCGCCAGGACGGTCAGTTCTTCCAGGAACATGGCGAGCTGACCCTCATCCGCTGAACTCCTCGTCGAGGCCATCCCAATCACCAATACACTCCTTCCTTTACGCTGTTCAGCCTCGATCTTTCACGGCGGTCAGAAGACCGTAGCCGATCGTTCCCCGTCGAAATCCCTGCTCCATGTAACGCATCGCCCAGGCGCCCCGCACGACCGGTAATCCGCATTGGAGCAATCTGCTAAAGCTGCGGATCTGTAGCGCCGAACGGAGTACGGCTTTCCGGAATGGAGCGACCGCGGCGCTCCAATCGGCGGTGCGAATTTCCCGAAACCCCACCTCCCTCGCAATCCCGGCATAGGCATTCAAGGAGATCAAAGGCGGAAGATGATAATTTCGGCAAATGCGCTCGAGCAATCGATGCTCCGGTACACCCAGATCCGGAGGAACGTTCCGGTGACACCAGGTGACCAACAGCAGCTGTCCACCCGGTCGCAACTGCTCATAGAAGAGCCGGAGCAGGCGTTCCTTGTCAGGAATATGTTCGGCGCTTTCGAGCGACCAGACGAGGTCGTAGAGGACATTCGGAGGGCCGAGTTGCAAAATATCCTTGTACTCGATACAGACCTGTTTTTCCAGGCCGGCCGATCGGTTGTATCGACCTCCCTGTTCGGCCTGTACCGCACTGAGCGTACAGCCGTCGACCCGGGCGTTGAAATGAGTGGCCAGCAACCGGGCGCTGCCTCCGACCCCGCAGCCGGCATCCAGGATGTGAGTAGCCGCCCCGATCCCGGCCCACCGCAGCAATTCGAATACCAGATCGATCTGAGCCTGGCGGCGCTCTTTGCGCTCCCGGCCATCAGCGCCGTAATAGCCATGATGCATGTGTTCGCCCCAAACTTGCAGCCAAAGCGGAGTGGAGCGGTCGTAGAAATCGCCGATACTGCGATTGAGCGTAGTCATGCGATAAATTGAGGGGTCAAGAGACAAAACGAGCAGGCAGCCGATCGCTACCAACTCATGATCCAGGTCGTACGCCAATACCAGATGTGCTGGTCGTTGCCGGCCTCATCGACGTTGCGCGTCCGAAATTCCGGTCCGGTTTCAAGCCGCGTTCTCTCGCTAAATCGATACCCTAGCCCGAGATAGGCCCGCGGATTGCTGTAAAATACGGCCCGCTCGCGAGTGGGGGTAAGTAGCCATTCAGCAGAAGTGTTCAGATAACACTCCCGCTGGTCGAGGCGCTCTCCCTCGAGGGGAAAATCCAGCGACAAGCGGTAGCGAAGCCGCAGGTCAAATCCGAATTCCTCGCCCTTCTCCGCCTGGATAAAACGCTGTTCGGCACGCAGGCGATTGCGCAGGCGATATTTCCCGAAACGAACGATGTAAGTAAGTTGTTGCCAGGGCCGGATCTCCGAGCCCGCTTCTCCGGAAAAGGGCTTCCGGCTACGAACGAGCAGGCTGGCGGCCAGATCCCAATTCGGACCGAGCTCGGCATGCAATCCGCCCGTCAGGTCGAGCGTCAGCATTTCCGGAGCCCTGCGGCTCGTGCCGGCCAACTGTTCGAAAACGATCGTCTCGCTGCCGAGCTGCGCGAAGTACTCGAGTCGCTCCGTCAGCTTCCCGCTGAACTGCACGCCCGGAAGCCATCCGATCAGGCTGCGGTCTTGCGCTTCCAAGGCCAGAGACAGAAGGAAGAAGCTCAGGGTCGGAAGGATACTTGGCCACCTCATTCAGTAAAGGGTAATGTGGTTCGGGGGCAACAAGATCTTGCGGCGCTGTAGCAAGTTGCCTCCGGCAGAGAACAGGTATTCGAAAAAGGCGACGCCGGCTGCATTTCTGCCCTTCAACTCGATCTCATAGCGGGGGTCCGGGTCATGCGGCACGGTTTGCACTTGCACCTTCTTCACTTTGAAGTGGGAAAAGTCATGCTGAAACTGCGCTTCGATGAGCGCTTGCGGGCCGGCGGCCACCTCCCCCCACCCGATCTGTTTTTCGGTGTCTTTGAGGCGGCCGTCCCGAAAAAACTCCACGCTGTAGCGATTCCCCATCCACTTGAACTTCGCTTCGTAATTGGTAGAGTCCTGGTCGGATTCGAGGTAGTAGCGCGTACATTTCCTTTCCGGGAAATCGCGATCGAGCCGGCTCAGGGCCTCCGCCGGGAAATCGCGTTGGCGGACCCGCTTTTCGATCTCGATCTTTTGCGCCGGGAGCCAGGCCGGGAGGAGCAAAAGCAACAGGGCCAGATGTTTCATAAGCAGCCGATTAAAGAGAGGTCGACGGAAGGTTCCGATACGCAACCGGACCTCCGTTCCTCTCGGTATAACACCGCAAGAGCGCTTCAGTTTGACCGGTCTGCCGGTTGCACAGCTATGGCAATTGGCGTACATTGGCGGTGCAAGGATCATTAGCCCCGACAAAGAATGGCATGAAGTGGACGCACGCCTTGAACTACCGCTTATTGGGCTGGCTCGTGTTGTCGGCGGGTGCGGTCGTACGGGTGCTGGTTTACCTGCAAGATCGCTCGCTGTTTCTCGACGAAGCCAACCTGGCTTGGAACATTGCCTACAAAGACTGGCAAGAGCTGTTTGCCGTGCTGGACCACCATCAGTATGCGCCTCCGCTTTTCCTCCTGGGGGAAAAAGCAGCCTGGCAGGTTTTCGGGGCCACGGAGTACGCCTTACGGCTGCTACCTCTGTTGGCCGGCATTGCCTCGCTGTGGCTACTTTACCGCATTGGCCGGTATTTTCTCGAAAATCGCTGGCTTGCCTGGTTTCCGGTTTGGATGGTCGCATTCGGCGCGGAGTACATCCGGTATAGTTCGGAAGTCAAGCAATACAGCACCGATCTGTTCATCTGCCTCCTATTGATCTTCCTGGCCCTGCGCTCGAAGCCGGCGCATTTTTCGCGCGGCGACTTTGCCCGATGGTCGGTTCTTGGCGCCACGGCGATCTGGTTTTCGATGCCGGCCGTTTTCGGGCTGGCAGGAGTGGGTTTGTATTTCTTCTCCTTACACGTCACCCCCACAAAAAAGGCCGACCTCCTACGGCTTTCGGCGACGATCGCGTGCTGGTTGGCCAGCTTCGGTCTGTATTACTACCTCCTGCTGCTGCCCGACCTGCAGACGGACTATCTGCAGGGGTACCATCAGGCTTATTTCCTCGACCTTTGGCCAGCCGACTGGCAGGAAGCTCGCGGCACGCTGGAACTGTTAAATTCTTTGCTTCGTTCGGCGACCGGTTTCACGCTGGCGGCGGAGATTGCCGGTGGAGCATTTCTGGCCGGCGGCATGATCGTGTTGTGGAAAGAACGAAGGCGAGCCGGTTTGCTGCTGTTGGTACCGGTAGCCTGCTGCCTGCTGGCTTCCGCCCTCCGTCAGTACTCTCTGATCGAGCGACTTACGCTCTTTTTCATCCCTTTGCTGATCGTGGTCGTAGCCATCGGCTTCGACGGCTTGCTGCGCGGCGACCGTCGCTGGAGGTGGCCGGTAGTCTTAACGGCTATCGCGCTCCTGGCCAGTTTGCGCACGGGGTACCGCTATGCCTGGGAGCCGCTGCACGTGGAAGAGATCAAGCCTGCCCTCCGGCAGCTCGCCGCTATGCGTACGGCCGATCAAAGGCTATTGGTTTATGGTGGCGCCGTGCCCGCTTATCGCTTCTACACCGAAACGCACCGCGACAGCCTGAAGTACCGGTCTGGCCCCGCCCTCGAAATGGCCTGGGGCGCCGGCCCTGATGGTTCCTTACTACGCGCGCAAGGTCTGGCGCCAGGCGACGAATTCTGGATCCTGTACACGCGACAGCTGTCGGCCTACGAGCGAAACATCCGAGAGGAGCAGGTAGGCCTGGTGCGAACTTTTTCAGAGCAAAAGCGGCACTTCACTTATCCCGGCAGTAACCTCTATCTTTTCCGCCTGAGGTCCTTGCAGGAGCAATAGCCAATCTTCCATTTTGCCTTTTCC
>JAGQXA010000069.1 GCA_020436865.1 Saprospiraceae bacterium
GAAGGTCGGGTTTGCCACCTCTCCGAGCGCGAATGCTCCATCCAGCGCCGCCATCAGAAACTGGTCGAAGAAAGCCCCTCGCCCTTCATGGACGATAAGCTGCGCAAGAAAATGGGAGAGGCGGCCATCCTGGCAGGAAAGTCGATCGACTACGAAGGGGTAGGTACCGTCGAGTTTCTGGTCGACAAGTACAAGAATTTCTATTTCATGGAAATGAACACCCGCATCCAGGTCGAACACCCCGTCACCGAAGAGGTCATCGACCACGATCTGATCAAAGAACAGATCAAGATCGCCGGCGGCGTGCCCATTTCCGGTCAGAATTACATGCCGACCATGCACGCCATCGAGTGCCGGATCAATGCCGAAGACCCCTTCAACGACTTCCGCCCCAGCCCCGGCAAGATCACCTCCTTCCATAGCGCCAAAGGCCATGGCGTGCGCGTCGACACACACGTCTACGCCGGATACGTCATCCCGCCCTATTACGACTCTATGATCGCCAAGCTGATCTGCCGTGCCCAAACCCGCGAGGAATGCATCACGAAAATGGAACGCGCTCTCGACGAGTTCATCGTCGAAGGGGTGAAAACCACGGTGCCGTTCCACCAGCAACTCATGCGCGACGAAAACTTTCGCAAGGGCAACTTCCACACGGGCTTCCTCAATACCTTCGAGCTGAAGAGGCCCGAGGAATGAGTATGCGTTTGGAGGGGCTCTGATCAGCAAACATGAGGAATTACTTTCGCATATTGCGTTTTGCGCGCCCGTACCGCAAACAGATCCTGCTGTCGGTTATCTTCAACCTGTTGGTCGTGTTGTTTTCGCTGGGGTCGATCACCATCCTGATCCCGGTGCTGAAGATCCTGTTTGAAAACACGCAACAACAACCGCAGCCGCTTCCCTTTCAAGGGCTCCTCCAACTCCGCGAATACCTCGAAAGCCAGCTCAACTACCACATCGTCCGCTGGTCCGGACAGATCGGCGCCCAACGGGTGCTTCTCTACATCCTCGGCGTAGCAACCCTGCTCTTCATTCTGAAAAATGCCTGCCGGTACCTCGGAGGCGTTTTCCTGGCCTTCATCAAGAACGGAGTAGAGCGCGACCTGCGCACCTCCATTCACGCCAAGGTGCTCGATCTGCCCCTGGCCTTTTTTACCGAAAAACACAAAGGCGATATCGTCGCGCGATTGACCACCGACATCACCGAGATCCAGTGGGCCTTCATGAGTTCGATCCAGCGCATGATCCAGGACCCCCTGATGATCCTGTCGACCATCCTCCTGCTGGTCGTGCTTAGTCCGAAACTCACCCTTTTCGTGGTGGTGCTGATCCCTGTGACCGGCTTCGTGATCACCGCAGTGGGCAACACGCTCAAACGCCCCTCGGCCCGGGCCAAGGAAGAACTCGGCCGCATCCTCTCCTATGTGGAGGAACACCTCGGCGGACTGCCCATCATCAAATCCTATGTAGCCGAACGTACCGTGCAGCGCCATTTCCAGGCTTCCAATGAACGGTACTTCCGGGCGATGAACCAAATGCTGTTCCGACGCGAGCTTTCCTCGCCGATCAGCGAAGTGCTGGGGTCGATGGTCATCATCGCCATCGTCTGGTTCGGCAGCAACCTCATCCTCAACGACGGCGACCTGCAGCCGGAGATCTTCATCACCTACATCGTGCTGTTCTACCAGATCATCAATCCGGCCAAGTCGCTCTCGACCGCCTTCTACGACATCAAGCGGGGCGAGGCCTCGGCCGCCCGCATCCTGGACCTCTTCGATACGCCCAACCCTATGATCGACGAGCCCGACGCCCTGCCCAAGGCGAGCTTCGACAGCGAGATCCGCCTATGCGACGTTTCGTTCCGATATGGCGATCCGCTCGTGCTGCGCAACATCGACCTGACCATCTCCAAGGGCAAGACCCTGGCCCTGGTCGGACAATCGGGGAGCGGAAAGACCACCCTGGCCAGCCTGCTCAACCGCTTCTACGACGTCAGCGACGGGCGCATCGAGATCGATGGGACCGACCTGCGCCGGATCCGCCTCCACGACCTGCGCAAACTGATCGGCTACATCACCCAGGATGCCATCCTCTTCAACGACTCCATTCGCAACAACCTCCTCCTCGCCAAACCCGACGCGAGCGAGGAAGAACTGGTCTGGGCCGCCCGGATCGCCAATGCCCACGAATTCATTCTGGCCGCCGAACAAGGGTACGATACCGTCATCGGCGATCGCGGCCTGAAACTCAGCGGCGGCCAGCGGCAACGCCTCACGATCGCACGGGCCGTGCTAAAGAACCCACCCATCCTCATTCTCGACGAAGCCACCTCCTCCCTCGATTCGGAATCCGAGAAGCTCGTACAAGACGCCCTCGAAAAACTGACCGCCAACCGCACTTCCATCATCATCGCTCACCGCCTTTCGACGGTACAACACGCCGACGAGATCGCCGTGCTCAAAGCCGGCCGGATCATCGAGCGGGGCAACCACGACCAACTCATGGCCCTCGATGGCGAATACCGCAAGCTGGTGGCCCTGCAAGCCCTCTGAACGGAAACCGCCGCAGAAGAGTTCATCTTTTATCTTTCATCTTTCTACTTTTATCTCTTATCTTTAAAGGTTCGTTTACCTATCCTAACATCATGAAAAGAACGCTACTCGCCTGCATACTTGCCGCCTTCTCCGCTGCTTTCGGCACAGCCCAGATCACCGTGACCAATGCCACCTTCCCGGCGCCTGGCGATACCCTGCGCACGGCCACCGACGCCATGCCGAGCGGGATCGAACTGGGGCCCGCCGGCGGCCCCTATGAATGGGATTTTTCCAGCTTGCTGGCGCCCTTCGCCACCGAACAGATCTACTACCCTTCCTCGATGGGCAATTATGCCAATGAATTTCCAGGCGCCGAGATCTATCTCGAACTGCCCGGCAACAGCGAAGGATATTTCGATAATACCGGCACAAAGTTCCAGTTTCTGGGCTCGTATGGCCCCGATCCGATCGGCATCGGCATCGAGTTAGTGGCTCGTTTCAACCCTCCGCTGGTCGAACGTCATGCTCCCCTAAGCTTCATCGATAACTTTGTCACACAAGGTAAACTCGATCTGCCCTTTTCCGCCGACATTATCCCCGCGGCGATCCTAGACAATCTGCCGTTCACTCCCGATTCCCTGAAGATCAGCGTTACCGCCGACCGGAACGATCTGGTGGATGCCTATGGTACCCTAACTATCCCGGGCGGCGCCTTCGAAGTGCTGCGCATGAAGCGGACCGAAGTGCGCAAGACCAAACTCGAAGCCAAGATCTTCGTCTGGGTCGACGTTACGCAACTCATACCCGGAAATGAAACGTTCAGCGAAGTAACCACGACGAGCTACCATTTCTTCAGCAATGAGGCCAAGGAGCCCATCGCTGTCGTCACGCTCAACGCCGACGGCCAAACTGTGCAGCGGGTCGATTTCAAATCGATCTCCTCCGTGATCAACCAAACGGTCGACCTCGGCGCCGTGCAGCCCATCCTCTTCGCCTACCCCAACCCGGCTATCGAAGAGGTACGCTTCGACTTCAACGGCCTCCTTCCGGGCAATTACGACCTGAAGATCTATAACATCCTCGGCCAATTGGTCTGGGAACGGAACTTCTGGCTGGCCGGCAACCGCACCGAAAAGGTCAACCTCGCCCGCTTGCGTAAAGGCACCTACCTCTACAGTCTCGTCGACAGCAACGGAAAAACCCTGGCCACCAAACGGCTGATGATCGTGCGGCCATGAGTTATTGGCTATTGGATGTTGGATCTTTGTTCTTGGTTCGACCAACATCCAACATCCAATAGCCAACATCCATCTTAACATCCCGTTAAAGTCCTACCCTCTTTGCCTGCAAAGCTGCAACTTTGGAGTGCACTCCCTGTCTATCAGGGCATCCTCGAAAACAATCTAAAGAACGACAAGATGAAAAAACAGACCTTTTTACTCATCGGCGCCCTGCTCCTTTGCGCCGGCCTGCAAGCCCAGAGCGATCAGACCCTTTTCGGTAATTCCGGACTCCACTTCAGCGGCATTTGGGGTGGCGGACGGGTCGGGCTCACCTCTTTTGACGAGAACTACTCCGTGCTGCGGGGAGGCTATTTCGGACTGGAATTTGGCAAGAACGTCTTCGTCGGCTGGGGCGGCTACCGCACTACCGATGAAGTCGCATTCGGACAGGGCGGTCCGAACGACCTCGATCTCGACTACAACGGCCTGGTCCTGGGCTACGCCCCGTACGCCTACAAGGCTCTGCACCCCCAATTCATGCTGTTGATGGGCGGCGGCGAGGTCGACCTGAAAGACGTGGGCGACGACAACGTTTTTGTGATACAACCCTCCGCCGGCATCGAGATCAATGTCTTCCGCTGGTTCCGGCTCGGATTGGAAGGCGGTTATCGCTTCGTGACCAATACCGATCTGCCGGCAATTAACGACAATGATCTGTCGGACTTCTACGGCGAGCTGAAGTTTAAGTTCGGCTGGTCGTGGGGAAGATAGGACTTGGGATCTTGGATGTTGGATTTCGGTTCGGCCGGGATCCAACGTCTCATTTCGAGGGTTTCGCCCCCTCCAGCAAACCGAAGGCGAAAAAGTGCAGCATTTCCACCAACTTCTCCGGTTGATTCTCTTCCATTTGCACGTCGGTCAGCGACGGTAAGTGCTGGGCGAAATAGATATGCGTATTGGCCATCTCCAGCAGATTGCTGGCCATGGATTGCGGATAAGGGAATCCGGGATCGATCTCCTTGATAATGTCGGCGATCTTCTTGGAAAGAGCCTTGAAGGTCAGAAAATAGCCCCGCCGGTTTTCCAGATCCACGTCTTTGGTGTGGTACGCCTTGGTGGCCTCCGCCACCACGATGCGATGCAAGACATCTTCGTCGACGAACTCGATCGAGGCGTTGCGCTTGGCTGTATCGACCATGACCGATAGCACGATCTCCAGGCGCTGCCGGGGGTCCTGAATGTTCATCGTGTGAAAGTCGATCTGAAACTTCATCCACTCCCAGTACCACGACGAAAGATAGACCAGCAACAGATGCTTGTTGACGAAGTATCGGTAAACGGACGCTTCCGTAGAACCGATCCGCTCGGCCAGTTTCTTAAAGGTGAAACTCTCGAAGCCGATCTCGTCGATGAGCAGAATACTATGCTGAATGATCTTCCGCCCTAGCTTGGTTTCCTGCGGATCCCGAAGATACAGGCGGTCGTTGAGTTTTATTTGCAGGTGTACGGGCATGATCGTGGAGTTACCGCCGCGCTCTAGCTGGCGTGCTAACTTTCAAATGTAAGCACTTGCCCTAACAAAACACAGTAAAACTATCATTAATTGGCGCCGGAAGGCTTTAGCCTTGCTCTTCATCCGGAATAAGCCGGCAGGTTGAACTCGAAGGAAGTGCCTTCGTTAAGCTTGCTATGCACTTGGATCGTGGAGTTGTGCAATTCGAGGATTTTCTTGGCGATGGCCAGGCCGAGCCCGGCGCCTTTGCTCTTCTTATCGGTCGGGCCGCCTTTGTGGTAGCGTTCGAAGATGTATGACTGCTCGCTCTCCGGGATACCGGGGCCCGTGTCGGCTACCCTGACTTCCACGTGATGACCGGCCTCCTGTAGCTCGATCGTGACCGTTCCGCCCTCCGGCGTGAATTTCAGGGCGTTGTCCATCAGGTTCTGCAGCACCCGCTCCACCAAAGCCAGGTCGGCAAAGACCAGCGGCAGGTTAGGGGCCAGTTGCAGGCGCAGGTGAATGCCCTTCGAACGCCCCAGCACCTGATACTTCTGATAGATGTCCTGCGCCAGTTCGGAAATGAAGAACGGCTCCTTGTTGGGCTCGATCTGCTTGGCTTCCAGCTTGGAGTATTCGAAAAGCTGTTCGATAAGATGGGCCAGTTTTTCCGAGCTGTCGAGCGCCAGATTGAGGTAACGCCGGCGGTTGTCGGTCGAGATCGTCTCGTCTTTAATGAGCAGGGTTTCGACATAACCCTGCAGGATGGCCAGCGGGGTGCGCAGGTCGTGTGAAACGTTGGCGATCAGCTCGCGGCGCAGATTTTCAACCGCCTGTAACTGCTGGATATTGCCGACGATCTTGTCGGCCATGTCGTTGAAGGTATTCGACAACAAGGGAAAATCGCCCATTTCCCGAGCTTCTATCCGGGCCTGCAGATCTCCCTCCTTAAAGCGCCTGACCTTTTCGATAATGCGGCGCAGGTTACTGGTCAGATACCACAAGGCCAACAGGCCGGCCGCCAGGGCGCCGACCAGCGTTACGAAAAACCAGTCGCGCCCGAGCCGCAACATATAGCTCCCCGACAACATCGACACGACGGAGTGTTGTTCTTCACTCGCCAGAATGATGTACATATACCCCGCCAACTGCCCTTCTTCTTCGATCGGCGCCGCCGAGAACACCTTCTTCTGGCCGGGATGTCGCGGATCGTCTCCCTTGATAAAGGGTTTGCGTTCGCCGCTGTCGATGAACTCGCGGATCGGCCTTAGAGCAACCTTGTCCAGCTTGACCCGCTTGTACGGGGCGACGTAGGTGATGATCCGGCCCTCCACATCGAGCAAGTAAACCTCCACACTGGGGTTGATGACCATCATCGAGTGCATAATCTCCTGCACGGCAAGGGTGTCCACCTCTCCGTCGACCAAAGGGCGCACCAACTGCACGGTGGAGTCGGCGATCTGGCCGTACAGTCGCTGATTCACTTCCTGGAAATAGTCGTTGGCGATGTAGCCGGTGATCAGGACGTACATCACGCCCAGCACGACGAGGAGCACGAGAAAAGTGGCGGATATTTTCCAGAAAAGGCTGTTGTTGCGGTCCTTCTTGATCGTTTCGCGTGGGTTCATGCTCGACTTGTTGGCCAGAGGCGTCGGTTCAGCCCAGTTCTTCGCTGAACCGGTATCCGACCCCCCAGGTCGTTAAGATGTAGGTAGGATTGCTCAGATCGGGCTCGATCTTCCGGCGGAGCCGGTTGATGTGTGAATTGACCGTATGTTCGTACCCATCGAAGTCATATCCCCACACCAG
This sequence comes from Saprospiraceae bacterium, assembly GCA_020436865.1. Classification (GTDB taxonomy): domain Bacteria; phylum Bacteroidota; class Bacteroidia; order Chitinophagales; family Saprospiraceae; genus JAGQXA01. The sequence goes on from JAGQXA010000069.1 coordinate 7,065, forward strand.
GTTCAGGAGCTTGTGGCGCTCGTAACTCTTGCCGGGATTGGAAGCCAGTAAGCTCAGCAATTCGAATTCCTTGGGCGACAACTCTACCCGCAGATCGCGGATCGTCACCTTTCGCTTATCGAGATCGATGCTCAGATCGCCGTATTGCAGAAGACTATCGGAAGCCGGTTCCTTTTGCCTTTCCGTCATCATCTCGGCGCGGCGGAAAATGGCCTTGACCCGCGCGATCAACTCCCGCACGCTAAAGGGCTTTGTCAGATAATCGTCGGCGCCCATCTCCAAACCCAACACCTTGTCGATCTCTTCCGACTTGGCGGTGAGCATCAGGATCGGCGTGCGAATATCGCCGGCCCTGAGCCGGCGGCAGATCTCCAGGCCGTCCATGCCCGGCAACATCAGATCGAGAATGATCAGGTCATATCTGCCTTGCATGGCCTTTGTCAACCCTTCCGGACCTTCATAGGCCCGTTCTTGCCGACACCCCAGGTCGCGCAAATGGATATCGAGCAGATCGACTATGTCGGGATCGTCTTCGACGAGCAGGACTCTCTTCATCAATCCGTGCTTTTACAGCAAAGGTAGGCCTCAAGTATCACAAAAGTATCACAGAAATGTACACAAACCGGGCGCTTCAGGCAAATGGAACGACCACAAAAGCCGGCTCGGCCCGATTTTCGGCCCATTTGGCCGTGACAGATTTGTTAATTGAACGTGATGCATTTCGCCCTCATTCCAGCCACCTTTCTATGGAAAAATTTCTTCAACCAAAACCACAAATAATGCTAACGCTCAAGAATTATCTGTTGGCCGGCGTTATCGTCCTGTCCTTTCTCGCCTGCGACAAGGATGACGATACGGAACCCGGCGATCAGGCTACCTTTAAGGTAACCATCGAAAATGTCACGGAACCGAAAGCCTATATGGCCTCCGGAGAAACCGGCATGCTGATGCCGGGAGAAACGCTCTCCTTTTCCTTTAATGCCGGCATCGGATCCTATCTCTCTTTCGCCACCATGTTCGTGCAGTCAAACGACCTCTTTTACGGCTTCTCCGATCAAGGCCTTCGCCTCTACGACGACAACGGCGACGCCGTAACAGGCGATGTGACCGGTATGGTGAACCTCTGGGATGCCGGTACGGAAGTGAACGAAGAACCGGGGGTCGGCCCCAACCAGGCCCCTCGACAAAGCGGTCCGAATACCGGCCCCGACGAAAACGGCACCGTCGAGTTGATCGCCAATGTCAACGACGGTTTCTCCTACCCCGCCGTTGCCGACGTCATCAAGGTGATGCTGTCACATCAAGGGAATACGGAATTCACCGTGACGATCGAAAATGTCTCCGCCTCCGCCTCCCTTTCCACTCCGCTGGCGCCGGGGGTTTGGGTTGTGCACAACGATCAGGTACAGCTCTTCACTGCCGGAATGACCGCCCCGGATGGTCTGGAAGGAGTGGCCGAAGATGGCGACAATATCGATCTGCTCGCAGCGCTCGCTGACGGCACCGGTTATGTATCGCCGCTCGCCCCGGGCGTTTGGGCCGTGCACGATGTCAACACCATGCCTCTGTTCGAAAATGGCCAGACCGATCGCGGCAAAGGACTGGAAGCCCTGGCCGAAGATGGCGACCCGTCTACTCTCAACAGCTCCCTAACCGGTAGCGCCGATATCCTGTCGAACGGCGTGTTCAATACTCCGTTAGGGGCCGCGTCGCCCGGACCGCTGCTTCCCGGAAACAGCTATTCGTTCACCTTCAAAGCCAATGAAAGCGACTACCTGAGCCTGGCCACCATGCTCGTGCAAACGAACGACCTGTTCTACGCCTTCGGAGCAAATGGCGTGGCCCTGTTTAGCGGCGGCAACCCGGTCGAAGGCGACCTGACTTCCCAACTCCAACTTTGGGACGCCGGTACCGAAATCAACGAATTTCCCGGCGCGGGCCCGAACCAGGCGCCGCGACAGAGTGGCCCCGACACCGGCGCCGACGAAAACGGAGTGGTGATGCCCGTCAACGACAGCTTTTCCTACCCCGTCGTCAATAACGTGATCAAGGTCAGCATCGAAGTGCTGCAATAGATCCAAGATCCAAGTTAGGTGTAAACCAGTTGCACCTCGCAATTGGTTTTGGTTTACATCGGCATCCATTGAGCCCCTCAGGCGTCAGTGGATGCCTTCTTTTTACACTCCGCTGCCGATCGAAAAGTATAGCGCCAGGAAATGGGCCGCCGTACCGGCCAGCACGAAGACGTGCCA
>JAGQXA010000070.1 GCA_020436865.1 Saprospiraceae bacterium
AACCATCTCCGCACCTGGCTGGCATATTGAAGGAATTGCGTCCCGTGCGTCTGGCGTAGAAACTCTTCTTCAAAGCGCACCTTCAGGGCGATTGAACTGTACATGATCGCCAGGAAACAAAGGCTCAGGGCGTTGGGGGCCAACAGAAAGAAGCCCAGGAAAGCGCCGATCAAACCCAGATAGATCGGGTTCCGGGAGTAGCGATAGAGGCCTCCGGTGATCAGAGGGGTCTTGCTCGTTGGTTCGATCCCGATCCTCCAGGAATCTTTCATCTGCAATTGCGCCACGAAGGTCCAAAGCAAGCCGATCGCACTCAGCGCCAAGCCGGCGTTCTTGTACAACGCTCCTTCGAGATAGGGGATGGGCGCCAGATACCGATAGTTGTCCTCGAGAAAGGCGTAGTTTAGAGCGACGACCGGGAGAACCAGGGTGGCAAGGCCCAGTATCCTCTCGTTCAGCCCCCTGGCCCCGGCCTGCACCGCCGGTCTCAGAGGGTTTATTCCCGTGCGCCGGTACAGCAGATAAGATCGACATCCGATCAACAGGCCGAAGTAGATCAGCACAAAGCCCAGGGCCGCGATCTTGTACAGCATAGTTCGGGTAGTTGCTAATGCCGGAAAAGATACGAAATTCCCGGCGGAAGCGCGCTGCCGCGAACATCGGGGGGCCGACCTTGCCAGGGTGGCGACAGGGGCCTTATCGATATCCCGGTACGTGTCGCCCCAGCACGAAGTCGCGTTCCCCCACCCAAAGGTCTCCTTCCTTTTGGAGCGTAAGCAGACCCGTACTTCCGCCGCGCGGCGAATCGGGATTTCGCTCCTTCTCCGTGAGCAGCGGGTCGTCGGAAAAATGGTAGGCGCCCAACCAATAGTATTTTCCGTCGGGCTCGAGGATGACCGGATGGATATGCGCCGGAGTGGAGCGATCGGGATAACTGCCGGGCCGCAGCGTGTAGAAGGTGTATCGCCCCTCGCGGTCCGTTTTCAGCCAGGCTCGATTGTAGCCGTGGCGCCGCTCCCAGCCGCTCGCTCCTTCTCGGGGCGTGTACCGGCCATTGCGATCGGTATGGTACACGTACAGGATGACATCGGCCGCCGGCGTTCGGCCGTCCGGGCGGTAGATGGTTCCGCTGATCTTGATCCGCTGCCCATCCTCGTGAAAGTCGGGCAAGGTATCGACGGCGGTCAAGCCCCGGTCGCCGTACTCGAAGACCGCTTCGCAGCCTTCGCAGGTGCCGATCAGGCGCGGCGGCGGCGCCTCTTCCTGTCGTTGGGCCGATCCGCAGGCGGTCAAAAGGAGGAGTAGGGCCGGGAAGAGCGTCGTTCTGAACATGGATGGGCGATTTGAATAGGAAAATACGAAAAAAAGCCGCTCCGCTCAACGATCGTCCTTGCGTTTGAGAAGCAGCGAACTTCCCAACAGCGACAGGAACAGGAAGATCAGTACGACCGCAAAAGCGCCCGGCGCCGTTTGCACCTGTTCGATCGAGGAGACGACGACGGCGGCCAGGCAGCCGATCGTTCCGAGCAGGCACAGATAGCGATAGGCGATCCGTTGCCGGTACGCCAGATAATTGACCGTGCCGAAGGTGATCAGAAAGATCAGGCTCGCGGCGTCGACCAAGGTGCCGAGCGAGCCGGCGGCAGCCAATAAGGTGGCCGTGCCGGCAATGGAGAGAATGGCGAAGTGCGGAATATGAGCGGCGTTTTCCCTGGCGAAAAAGCGCGGAAGATCGTGCTTTTTCGCAACCGACTGCATGAGCCGGGCCGTGGAAAACAAGGTGGCATTGATGGCCGATCCGGTCGAAAAGGCAGCCGCGATGGTGACGAGGATCAAGCCGGCCGTTCCCATAGCTTGCCGGCCGGCAATGGCGAGGGCCACCTCTTCCTGTTCTACCAGCGTGCCGGCGCCGACCAGCATGGTAGCCCCCAGAGCCACCAATACGTAAATGGCAATGACGGCCAGCACGGCCGTGAGCGTAGCCCGGGGAAGCACGCGGCGCGGGTCGTCGATGTCTTCGTAGTCATACGACAACAACTGGAATCCTTCGTAGGCCATGAAGATGATCGCCGCTCCGGTGAGCGCATCCGTCCACGAGCGCGGATCGATCCCGGCGGTCAGTTGCGAGGGTTTCCAGAGGACCAAACCGAGGACGGCCAGCCCGAGCAAGACGATCAGTTTACCCCAAACGGTGACGATCTCCACCTGGGAGGAGTCGCCGACGCCGCGCAGGTTGATCGCCGCGAACAGCGCGATGACCCCCAGCGCCAGCACGCGCGGGAACCAGGGGCCCCAGTCGAGTACATAACCGACGTAGTGGCCAAAGGTAAAGGCGTAGACCGACAGGGTCAGCACGTATCCCAGGATCAGCACCCACGACAAACCACCCGCCAGGCGCTCGTGGTCGACCTCGTTCAGGAAGGTGAATGCGCCGCCGCTCTTGCGGTATTTCAGCGAGAGCTGGCTGTAGCTGTGCGCGGAGATCAGGGCGATCAGGCCGGCGATCACAAAACTCAGCCAGGCCCATTGACCGGCCTTATGGACGACAACGCCCAATACGGAAAAGATCCCGCCGCCGACCATGCCGCCGACGGCCATCGACCAGGTGGCGTTAAAGTGGAATTTTTCGTCGGTTTTCTTCATGTGCTCGTTCGGCAAGTTGCCACATTTCTACCGTTGACGCAAGAGCACCAGTCCGGCGGCCAGCATCCAGCCGAGGCCGACCGGGATCAGCACGAACCCCAGCACGTATTGCCTGGGCACGAAAAGCGTTACAATGGCCAGTAAACCCAGTCCGCCCGTCAGATACCCCCAGCGGAGCAACCACTTCGGCACCCAATCGCCGCGGCCGGCCTGCGATATCAGGAAAGGACCGGCGCCGATCAACAGGGCCGTAGCCAGGTCGTCGGCCCGAACCGCGATCCACCCAACTACTCCCGCCAGCGTCACCGAGCTGGCGGAAGTGTCGGGCGCGACCTGGAAAACCAGGGACATCATCCCCAGAAAGGCCATGATGGCCAGGGGCACGGCGACACTATAGCAGGTTTGCGCGACCTTGGCCGGGCCCGGGCGTTTTTGCGAAAGCGCTACCAGGGCTCTGCCGGCTATCCCCATGATGAACACGCCCAATATCCAGAAGCTCAGGTTGGCCACCACGATCTTCTTCACAGCGGCGCTGTTCGCCAGAAATGCTGGCATTTGACGTTCCAGAAGCGCCGCCCACAGGTCCACGCCCGACCCTATAAAGAAAACCGCTCCTACGAGCATGAGAATGGCCGAGCCGATGGACGTATAAGCTGCCAGCCGGCGAATTGTGGGATCGAATGTAGTTTCACTAGGAATCATGTCGGATCTTTTTGCTAAAAAGCTTTTCCCGCCATTTGGTTCGGGAAAGAGCTAGCTATCGATCCTGCTCTCCATATCCTACTGCACCGTCAGCGTCAGCGAAACCTGATTGATGAGCCCGTCGCGATTGGTCACCGTAAAGGTGTATTCGTTGGTTTGGCCGGAGACGTTGTCGAGCGTGGTCGTGAAGTCGTAGTCGTATTGGTCGCCTTCGCTCCCGGTTAGCGATTTGTCGAACACGGTCGCCGGCGTACCTCCGTCGATCGAACGGGAAATGTTGAACTTGACCAGCACGTCCTTTTCTTCGGTCTTCGCCGCCTCGATGCCGATCGTCACATCCGTGCCTCCCGGAAGGGTGGCGTC
>JAGQXA010000503.1 GCA_020436865.1 Saprospiraceae bacterium
GCGAAAATATTGGAGCTCATCATCTGCTGCAGGTCTTTGTTGATGCGCTCGGCCTTGGGGAAGCCGCCCTGTTGGATGGTGGCGAGCAGTTGCTCGTCGCCCGAAATGAAAAGCAGTTGATCGGTGACCAGCATTTTGGCGAAGCCGTCGCCCGAGCTCACGGTAAAGGCATTGCCCACCAGGGCGCCGCCCAGTTTGGTGACGTTGTAGAGGTTTTCGCCCGCCGGTTCGATCACTTTGTATTCCTGGAACAGGTCGAGGAAAACGTTCAGTTTTTCCCGGTCGAGGATGTTCGTGGCGAAGAGGCCCGACCCTCTGCTGGCGCCTTCGGTGTAATAGCCGGCCACCATGAGGTCGCCCCCAAAGGTGGCGGTGACGTCTTCGATGGTCAGTCCGTACTCTTTCAGGGCGAATTCGGCAAAGCCGCGCGATTGCGGCCGGGCGCTCAGTACTTCGTCGACCCCCTTGATATTCAGGGCATTGGTGAAGATGAATAGCAGGTCTTTCCCCGGCACGTAGTCGTAGAAGTCGGTCTTTGCCTGATCGTTAAAGAGCTTGTCGAGATCTTTCGTCAGGGCCTTTTGCAGGAAGTAGGTCGACTTGCCCGCGATCTCGCCGGTTTCGAAGTCGACATAGCTGTGGATGTAGTTGTCCTTGAGGGCTTCCGGGTCGATCTGCACCATACCCATGGCAAACTGGGCCTGCGGATTGTTGGCGAGGCCGTTGGAGGAGATCCAGTTGGTCAGGTCGTGCCGCTCGGCCAGGGCTTTTTGCAGATCGGCCGATTTGGCTACCGAACGATCTTCGGTGGTGTTGAAGATCCGGGCGGCTTGCTCGCGCACGTTCATGTAGCTGGCAGTGCCGCCGATCACGGCCTTCTCGCCGTCCCAGGCCACGATCATCTTGCGTTCGGGCTGGAGGTACTGGAAGCCGTCGCCGTTTTCGACGGTGGCGCCTTTGGCCGCCTGGGTGACCAGCTGCTCGAAGGCCGCTTGGTCGGAGAGGTTGACCACCAGGGCGGTGAAGTTCTCTTCCGGGTTGTCCGGATTGAGGAAGGTCGACAGATAGGCCCGCTTACTCAGGTCGACTCCGGATGTAGCCGGATCGGCGAGTACCTTGGCAAGGGTGGGGTCTTTTCGCTCGACTTCGGCGAGCATATCCTGGTAGAATTCCATTTGGCGCACCTGTTCGAAGTCGGCCTTTTCCATCAGGCGTTCGACATCGATGCTGGTGATCGTCGTGGCATCGTCGGGAATGGAGGTCAGGGCGTTGTCGCCCGTCAGGGTGGTTTCTTTACAAGAGGTGAAAAGCGCGGCGCTCAGCAGTGCCGCTAAGAAAAAGGGGGCGATCTTGGTCAACTTCATAGTAAGTGGAGGTTGTTTTAATAAAGTTACTTTTCAACAACGCCCACAAGGCTAGGCCTATTTGACCGATCTTGCCAAAAAATCGGATCAACCGCCGGTCTGCTTCGACCACCGGGTCTCTTCTCGGCGCTTGAAGTAGTAATAGATCTCGTACTGCGAACGAATGGCAAGATCGGAAGTGTCTTTGCGGTACGGATTCGATTGGGTCGCGTCGATGAAGCGCGATTTCACGTTGCCGGTGAGTTGGATGCGGAGGTTGTCTTTGACGATCTGGGCCAGCCGGAGGTTGTACACGGGAAAGGCCGTTTCGATCCGGTAGCTCAGGTTGCGCACCATCCAGTCGGCCGAACTCAGGATGACCTTTTCCTGCCCGTTGTTGTGGAACACGAACACCCGCGAGTGCTCCAGGAAACGATCGACGATGCTGATCGCCTCGATATTTTCGCTCACCCCTTTGATCCCCGGCACCAGCGAGCAGATGCCGCGGATGATCAGTTGGATCTTCACTCCGGCCTGGCTGGCCTCGTAGAGCTTTTCCACCATTTCCCGATCCTGCAAGCTGTTCATTTTCAGGATCATTTCCGCTTTCTTGCCTTCCTTGGCGTTCGCGATCTCGCGATCGATGAACTCGATGAGCTTGCTTCGCAGGTTGAACTGCCCGACGAGCAGGTGCTCGAAGGGTTGCGAGGGCACCTTCACGGTTTCGAGGAAGGCGAAGAGGCGGGCGATCTCGTTGGTCAGGTGGCGGTCGGAGGTGAACAGGCCGAAGTCGGAATAGATCCGAGCCGTTTCTTCGTGGAAATTGCCGGTGCTCAGGTAGCCGTAGAGGGTGGATCCGCCGTTCTCTTCGCGTCGCACCAGGGCTACCTTGGCATGCACCTTCACGCCGGGGAAGCTGTACCGCACGCGCACGCCGGCCTTTTCCAGCTCTTCGCCCCAGCTGAGGTTGGCCTGCTCGTCGAAGCGCGCCTTGACCTCGATAAAGACAAAGACCTGTTTGCCGGCCTTGACCGCCTCTTTCAGCGCATTCATGATGCGCGACTGCCTGGCGACCCGGTATTGCGTGATCTTGATATGGGTGACCTGTGGGTCGCGGGCCGACTCTTCGAAGAACTTGATGATCGATTCGTAGGAGTGGTAAGGAAAGTGCAGCAGATGGTCGTCGGTCCGCAAGGCTTCGTACAGGTCGGGCGTTTCCTCCAGGGCTTTGTACGCCAGGGGCGGCAGCGGTGGATTCTTCAGGTTGGCCATGCCGAAGTCGGGAAACTGAAAGAAGTCGAAATTATTGTGGTAGCGTCCTTCGACGAGCAGGTCGTACTTCTCCAGGCCGAAGGTGTCGCGCAGGAATTCGAGCAGTTCGGCCGGCATCTCGCGGTCGTAGACAAAGCGCGAGGTGGTGCCGACATGCCGCTTGGATAAGCTGGCCTTGATCTTTTCGATGAGGTCGCCCGAGAATTCGTCGTCGATGTACAGCTCGGCGTCGCGCGTGAGTTTGATCGAGTAGGTATCGAGGATGTCGAAGCCGGGAAACATGAACGAGATGTTGTGCCGTACGATGTCGTCGAGCATGATCAGGTCGTGCCGGTTGGGAGGCGAAGGCAGATGGATGAAGCGAGGCAGGTGGTCGGACGGGATCTTGACGATGGCGTAGGAATCGTTGCCGTCGGGATGGTCTTTATCGCGCATCAATACGGTCATGTACAACTGCGCATCGTTGAGAAAAGGCTTGATCTTGTGTTTGATGAGCAGCACGGGCTGTACGTAGGGCAGCAAATGCCCTTTGAAATACGATTCCACAAACTTCTTCTGCTCGCGGTTGAGGTCGAGCCGTCGCAGCAGATGGATCTTGTGCGTTCGCAACTCCGGTACGATCTCCTCTTCGAAAATGCGACTGAATTCCTCCTGCTGGCGGTCGACGATCTGCAGGATCTCCTTGAGCACGGTTTTGGGATCGTAGTCGATCTCCCGCTTGGTCTTTTTGCCGAGCCGCAGGAGGTTGCGCAGGGAAGCCACCCGCACCCGGAAGAATTCGTCGAGGTTGTTGGAATAGATGGCCAGGAACTTGATCCGTTCGAAGAGCGGATTGGCCTGGTCGCTGGCCTCCTGCA
>JAGQXA010000504.1 GCA_020436865.1 Saprospiraceae bacterium
CGGGCTACCGAGATGGGGTGCATGATGTGCTCCAAGGCACAGACGGCCCCACATTTGCCGTCGCCCTGCATGATCGAAGCGTCGAGGGTCAGCCGTCCGTCGCGATCGAGGAAGCCGCCATAGCCGACCGTCTGGGAACTCGGATCGGCCTCGACCAATCTGACGCCCTGTTCTACGGCATCCAGCGCCTGACCGCCCTGGCCGAGGGTTTCCCAGGCCTTTTGGGAAGCCTCGAAACCGTGACGCCAGGTAGCCAGCACAACCGGTTTTCCAACCTCGCTTTCAAGGTCGCCCTTTGGACGCAGGCAGCTGTCGAAAAGTAACAATTTGGAACTGGCAGCCGCCCCCAGGGTGACTCCCGGCAAGAGGCGCGACAAGAAATTTCTACGGGTCCACATAGTGCTAGGTTTCTTAAACTATACCGACCTGGAAGTGGCTTGGGAAATTCCCAAACAACTTTCGCCTGAGTATAGAGGTTCAGGGATGAAAATTACAAATTTGCCGCCAAGCGGGCGCCTTCCTCGATCGCGCGTTGAGCGTCGAGTTCGGCAGCCAGCCGTGCGCCGCCGATCAGATGCACCGGTTGGCCGGCCTCCCGCAAGGGGCCGGCCAACCGGTCTTCGTTCAACTGACCGGCGCAGATCACTATGTGATCGACCTCCAAGGTTTCCGGACGGCCGTCGATCGTCAAATGCAAACCGGCGTCGTCGATGCGCTCATAGCGCACGCCGGAGATCATGCGCACTCCCCGCTGTCGCAAACTGCTGCGATGGATCCAACCGGTCGTCTTGCCCAGACCACTGCCCATTTTCCCTTTCGTCCGCTGCAGCAGATAAAGCGTTCTTCCGGAGGTTTCCGGTTCCGACCGGCCGAGGGCGCCGCGCTCCTTAAAGGTACTATCTACTCCCCACTCTTTCAAAAAAGCCGCGATGTCCAATGAGGTACTTCGCCGGGCAGCTGACAAAAAAGTCGCTACATCGAAGCCGATCCCACCCGCGCCGACGATCGCCACTCGCTCGCCCACGGGCGCCTGACGTAACAATACGTCGACGTACGAACGCACCTTCGGATGATCGATGCCGGGAATATCCGGCACCCGCGGCTGCACGCCGGTGGCCAGAACGACTTCCTCAAAGCCTCCTTGCAACAACTCTTCCGCTTCGATCCGCCGCTGCAAATGCAATTTCACGCCCTGTAGCTCGATCTGCCGCCGGTAGTACCGCAGCGTTTCGTCGAACTCCTCTTTGCCCGGCACCCGTCGTGCCATATTGAACTGGCCGCCGATATCGGCAGCCGCTTCGAACAGATGTACCTCATGTCCTCTTTGAGCGGCCAGCGTCGCGCAGGAAAGCCCGGCCGGCCCCGCCCCTACCACCGCGATCTTCTTGCGGCGTTCGGCCGGCAGATACTGCAACTCCGTTTCGCGGCAGGCGCGCGGGTTGACCAGGCAACTGGCCGTTTTTTGTTGAAAGATGTAGTCCAGACAAGCCTGATTACAGCCAATACAGGTGTTGATCTCCTCCGGTCGGCCCTCCTGCGCCTTGCGCACGATCTGCGGGTCGGCCAGAAAGGGCCTGGCCATCGACACCATATCGGCATGCCCGTCGGCCAGGATCTGTTCGGCCACCTCCGGCATGTTGATCCGGTTGGTCGTGATCAGCGGAATGTTCACCTTGCCCATCAGCCTGCTGGTCACCCAACTGAAAGCGCCGCGAGGCACCATCGTGGCAATGGTCGGGATCCGCGCCTCGTGCCAGCCGATCCCCGTATTGATCAGGGTGGCGCCAGCCTCTTCGACCTTCCGGGCCAGTTCGACCACCTCGTCCCAACTACTGCCTTCGGGCACCAGATCGAGCATCGAGAGCCGGTAGATCAGGATGAAATCGGGGCCGACCGCTTCCCGGATCCGGCTCACGATCTCTAATGGAAACCGGATGCGGCTGGCATACTCGCCCCCCCATTCGTCCTCGCGGCGGTTCGTCTTGCGCACGATGAACTGATTGATCAGATAGCCCTCCGAACCCATCACCTCTACGCCGTCGTAGCCGGCCTCGCGAGCCAGCTCGGCGCAACGCACAAAGTCGTCGATCGTGCGCTCGACGCCCCTGCCGCTCAGCTTCCAGGGCCGGAACGGCGAGATGGGCGACTTAAGCGAAGAAGGCGCTACCGCCAACGGATGATAGCCGTAACGACCGGCATGCAGGATCTGCAAACAGATCTTTCCTCCGGCGTCGTGGACGGCTTCCGGGATCACCCGATGCTTCCGCGCCTCCGCCTGCGTACTCAACTTGGCCGAAAAAGGCGACACCCAACCGGCACGGTTCGGAGCGATGCCGCCGGTCACGATCAAGCCCACCCCGCCGGCCGCCCGCTCGGCATAATAAGCCGCCATCTTATCGAAGCCGTTTCGCTCCTCCTCCAGCCCGGTATGCATGGAACCCATCAACACCCGGTTAGGAAGGGTCGTGAAGCCGAGATCGAGCGAACGGAAAAGGTGTGGATACATTTGGATGTTTGTTGTTGGATGTTGGTTCTTGGTTCTTGGATGTTGGGTGTTGCGCTCCCATGACCACTACATCTGGAATACGTCAGGGCGATAAATCCAATGCAAACCAACATCCAACATCCAAAGACCAAGATCCAATATAAAACAAAACGCCGGACATCCTCAGACATCCGGCGTTTTGTTCAGGCGCGGCCTAGGACGACCGGTCAGTCGACCAGAACCATCTTGCGGGTCGACTCGCCGCTCGCTGAGCGCAAGCGGTAGTATAGGACGCCCGCCCCGGCCGCCAATTGCGCCTTCGTCAGGCGGACCTGGTTCAGGCCGGCTGCGTATTGGCCCTCTTCTTCGTAGACGACCTTCCCGCTGCCGTCCCAGATCGTCAGGCTGGCCGTACCTGCTTCCGGCAGATAGAAGCCTACGACGGTCGAACTGCGCACGGGGTTCGGACTGTTCTGATACAGCGCGAACTGCCCCGGAACGATGCCTTCCGAAGAAATGAACTGTAATCCGGCCCCCAACACCTCCAATTCACGATTGTAAGCCTGAGCCGGCGTATAACGCGAGTCGAGGGTCAATAGCTCGCTCAGGGAAACGCCTTCGACCGACGATTCGAAGCTCAGCACGAAGAGCGGATCTTCGGCCTGCAGCTCCTTGGTTTCCCCCAGCCAACTCACGGTGATCGCGCCGGCATCCTCCATCACGTGGAAATTCTCGTTTCCGAAATCAGGCAAAGCCAGCGGCTTGAGCCCGGCAAAGGTCAAAGCGCCCGGATCGTAGTTGAGCGTATACTGATACCCGACCATCTCGGCAATGCGGTCGGCCTGGAAGACGATCTCTACGGACTGTCCTGCTTCGAGTTCGCGGTCTTCCACGGCAAACAGAAGCTGATCGTCCGAGCGATCGGACGGCTCATCGCCCAGTTGCAGCGGATCGGCCGTGCCGTTCAGATCGCCGATCTTGATGGCAATGAAATTGATGGTTTGGGCCGCCAGCAAATTAGGTATCTGCACCGTTTCCGGGAAACCGTCGGCAAATGGATTTTCCGGATCTGCAAACTCGTAATCGGCCGGCACGAAGCGCCAGGAAGTATTGTTGTCGAACTCATCGACGATGGTCAGGATCACCTTCTGGATCGCGACCATATCGGTGGTCGAGACCGTCTGCGAGCGGTTGGCGTCGGCGGCAATGAGTTGATACGGACTGTCGAGCGGATCGACGCCGAGGATGTGGTTGCGCAGCAGGACGAGGTCGAGCGTCGTCACTCCGTTGTTGGCGAGGTCGTTCTTGTAGGGTTCGATCAAATAGCCGTCGCAGGTGGAGCGGTCGCCGAAATCGTACAGGCCGGCAGCATCGCTGCTCGTTTCATCGTATAGTACGGCGCCGTCGGCCGAATGGATCTTCATCGTCACGTTGGACACGCCGGCATCGCCTTCCGTCTGTAAGCCCCCGGCGATGTTCGCAGCGGTCAGTTGGGTAGCGCAGAGCATTTCGTGCGGCATGGCCGCGAACACATTATCCTGCATGATGGAAATGCCGGTATTTCGCATCAGAACATCGTGCAGCTTCGTCGCCTTGATCTCGGCGATCTCGGCCGCCGATAGCCCCGGATCGATCTCGTAGTAGAAGCGGTCGCCATCGCGCAGAGCCGTAAACTGAGCCTCCATGACCTTCATGATGGTCTCGCCGAACAGCGCGTCCGACATATGGCTCTCGGCCAACATCCCCACCCAGGCGTCGATGTCTTCGATATCTCCATATAGCGCCTGCAGCGCCGAGGCAACCACCGGCTTGTTCGTAATTTCGAAGAAATTCTGGAACGGGGGCAAACCGAAGGCCTGCCGCACCTCGTTCAGGCCGGGAATCCCTCTTTCGCGCCCCCGGGTGATGTTGATGGAGGCAAGGTCGAGTCCACCGGCGCCCGGAGGGCCAAACAGGAAGTTACGCACGTCGTCGATCACCTTGCTGTCGAGGTCCTGCTGGATCTGCACGCCCATGCCCTTGAAATACGGATCGATGCCGATACCCTCCAGGACGGTCGGGTTGAAGAAGGCCTGTGCCAGTTGCAGGTTTCCTTCGGGCAGCACGTTGCCGTCGTTATCGAGTCGCATGATGTTGCTGTTGAGCAGCGTATGGCCAAGGCGGAATGCGGCCGCCGAGAAGACGTTGAAGATGCCGGGATTGACCGTCGGGTCGTAGCCCTGATAAGGCTGCAGATCGACGCCCATGGCGGGCAGCCATTCTTCGAAGACGATCGCCTGGATCAAGCCGCCGACAATGCGTCGGGCATGCTGGTACAGCTGCTCGTCCGTCCAGTTGGGGTGCGCAACGGCCAGTGAATCGCAAAGCCGGTTGTGCTCGCGGACGAAGAGCGTATGAAAGGAGGTCAGCAACGGATTCTCGTTGGCGCGGGCATCGCCGGCCACGAACAGCACGTCGACCAGTCCGACCGCATTGTCCATGTGCGGCGCAGTGGGATCGAGTTCGCC
>JAGQXA010000505.1 GCA_020436865.1 Saprospiraceae bacterium
ACCGCAGCGACTATCCGGATGCCGGGCGCGAAGACAAGGTCGGTAAGCTGATCAACTCGGGTTTTCTGAACGGAAAGGAGATCACCGCTGCTATCGAGGCCATTCTGCAGGAGATCGAAGAACGCGGCATCGGCCGTCGTCGGATCAACTATAAGCTGCGCGACGCTATCTATAGCCGGCAGCGCTACTGGGGCGAACCCTTTCCGGTCGTGTATGACGCAGAGGGCGTTTCCCACGCGATGCCGGTCGACGAACTGCCGCTGGAATTGCCGGAACTCGACGATTTTCAGCCGGCGGCGGGCGCCAAGTCGCCGCTGGCCCGCGCGACCGAATGGGTCAATCTACCCAAGGGCTGGACGCGTGAAACGGATACCATGCCCGGCTTCGCAGGCTCTTCCTGGTATTTTCTGCGCTACATGGATCCCCACAACGATGGGGTCTTCGCCAGTCAGTCGGCCGTCAATTACTGGCGCGATGTAGATCTGTACATCGGCGGCACCGAGCATGCCGTCGGCCACCTGATGTATTCCCGTTTCTGGCATAAGTTTTTGTACGACAAGGGTTTGGTGCCGACGATCGAACCGTTCCGCAAACTGATCAACCAGGGAATGCTCCAGGGTGTGATCGAGTACCTCTATCTGCATAAGGAGAAAAAAGACGGCGTGAGTTATTTCCGCAGCGCCGATCTGGTTGGCGGGAACGCGGAGGAGTACGTTCGCATTCCGGTGCACGTGGAATTCGTGCGGGAATACGGTTCCCCCCAGTCGTTTCTGGATAAGGCCGGCATCGACCGCTTCCGCGAATGGAGGCCCGAATACCGCGATGCCATCTTCGAATGCGCCAATGGCGAGTACCGCGGAGGGCAATTCAAGGCCCGGAAAGAGGGCGCGGCCGACAGCCGTCTGCAAACGGTATCCGAAGTCGGCAAGATGTCGAAGCGCTACTTCAACGTGGTGAACCCCGACGATGTGGTCGATCGCTACGGAGCCGATTGCTTCCGCATGTACGAGATGTTCCTGGGCCCCATCGAGCAATCGAAACCCTGGGATACCAACGGCATCAGCGGGGTGTCGAGCTTTCTGCGGCGTTTTTGGGAATTGTTCTACGACAGCCGCAACGGTTGGCAGGTCAGCGACGAAGAACCGACGAAGGAAGAATGGAAGGTGCTGCACACCTGCATCAAGAAAGTGACTGAAGATATCGAGCGCTTTTCTTTCAACACCTGCGTGGCGGCCTTCATGGTGGCCGTCAACGACCTGCGCAAGCTGAACTGTACCAAGCGCGCGATCCTGCAAGACCTCAGCCTGCTGATCGCGCCTTTCGCGCCGCACCTGGCCGAAGAACTGTGGCACGCTCTGGGCCATACAGGCTCTGTGCACCACGCCTCGTACCCGACCTTCGACGAAAAGTATCTGGTCGAAGACTCCATTTCCTACCCGATCAGCATCAACGGCAAGAAGCGCGCGCTGATCGACTTTCCAGCCGAAATGCCGAAAGAGGATCTGGAAAAGGCCGCCCTGGAGATCGAGGAGGTGCAAAAATGGATCGTGGGCAAGCAGGTTCGCAAGGTGATCGTGGTGCCGCAGCGGATGATCAATATTGTGGTTAATTAGGTTATTGGTTAATTAGGTTATTGGTTAATTGGTTTATTGGGATTCCCAATAAACCAATTAACCAATCAACCAATTTCCCAATTCTCCATTTTCGTATATTTGGGTCTGCCTGTGCGCAAACTTCGGCCGGAATCGTTCCAAAAACTGTGTCCATGCCGGCTGGGCATATGTAGCATCCCAAAGGTATGAGAAAACAGTTACCCACGCTCTTCGCTACTCTTTCGCTTCTATTTGCATTTGGCCTCTCCGCAAGCTCGGCTGCGACGGGGAGGCATGCTCATTTGATGTGCGATCCGCCCATTTTGCTGACCTATTCCAACCCGACGACGACCACGGTCAACCTCAGTTGGGTGCCGGTTGGCGCCGAAATGGAGTGGGAAGTCGCCGTCGTTCCGCTCGGTAGCCCGACGCCGGGAGCGCCGACGGCGCCGTCGGTGTTCACCACCAGCTATCAGCACGGCGGACTATCGCCGGGCGTAGCCTACGAGTTCTACATACGGGCCGTTTGCGGTGGCACGCCGGGCAACTGGGCCAAGTACAACGGATTTTTTGTCACGGACCTGGCAAATCCCTCTAATTGCAGTTCGGCTTTGCCGCTGCCCGACGCCAACTGTTTGGAGTTCGAGATCGAGGTGAACGCCGCTCCCGGAACTCAATTGGGGGGCGACGTGTATCTGCAAGCCGTGCGCTTTATCATACAGCACGAATGGGCCGACGATCTCGATATTCGGCTGGAGTCGCCCGCCGGTGTGAAGGTAGCCCTGAGCACCGACAACGGCGGATCGGACGACAACTACGGGGATCCCGACGATCCTCTTTGTCAAGCTTATACCGAACTGTTAAGCGAACAGGCGCCGGGAGCCTGTAATGTGCCTATGATCAGCCTGGCGGAGGCGCCCTTTATCGGTAGTTTCCTGCCGGAAGAGAACATGGGGCTGTTCAACGACGGCAGTAGTCCGCTGGGCCTGTGGACTCTCGAGATCTGCGACGATGCGCTCGACGATCTCGGGCAACTGGAATATGTGGAACTGGTCTTCGCCCCCCTGGCCTGCAATGCTCCCT
Organism: Saprospiraceae bacterium; assembly: GCA_020436865.1. Taxonomy (GTDB): domain Bacteria; phylum Bacteroidota; class Bacteroidia; order Chitinophagales; family Saprospiraceae; genus JAGQXA01. Next base: position 2,676 of record JAGQXA010000505.1, read on the forward strand.
CCGACCTGACGGTCGTGAGCTTCGATTCGACCTCGATCACCCTCGATTGGTTGCCCGGTGAAAACTGTACCAATACGCTGATCGAATTCGGCCCGGCCGGCTATGCACCCGGCTCCGACGGTCAGCCTGGCGCCGGCGGACTGCTCGTCATGACGGCTTGCCCGCCGGTGGTGATCCAGGGGCTGGATCCGGAGACCGCCTACGACTTCTACGTGCGCGAACTGTGCATCGCAGGGGGCTATTCCAACAATACCTGCCCGGCGCAGGTGCTGACGCCCTGCTCGCCGCCGCCGCCGACTATTTTGGAGGATTTCAACGACGACGCTCTGTGCTCGTCGACCTGCGATGCCGTCTGCCCATTGAGCGGCCCCTGGTACAATGGCTCGATCGACCCGCTGAACTGGCTGGTCTTCGCCGGTTCGACGCCGACGGCCGGTACCGGTCCGGACGACGATTTTCCGGGAGGAGGGCAGTACGTCTACCTCGAGTCATCGGGCGCCTGCCCGACGAACGGCCAGGCCATCCTCTACTCCCACTGCATCGAAGTGAACGCCCCGGCGGGCGATACCTGCCATTTCTCCTTCGACTACCTGATGTTTGGAAATACGGTCAACGACCTGAAACTGGAGGTCACCATCAACGGCGGCCAGAACTGGAACCTGCTTTGGCAGAAAACGGGCAATCAGGGCGCCGGCTGGCGGCATAAGTACATCGATCTGAGCGCTTACGATGGGATGCTGGTGCAGTTTCGCTTCGTGGGCCGCAAGGGCATCACCTCCCGCAGCGACATCGCGCTGGACAACCTCGTGTTTTACGGCTCGATCGACCAGGGGTTCCCCTCTAACGTGTATTATGCCGACGTGGATGGCGACCAATACGGCAATCCGAACCAGTATGTAGCGACCTGCTCCCTGACGCCTCCGCCCGGCTTTGTCGGTAACAATGGCGATTGCTTCGACCTCGATCCGCAGATCAATCCCGGCGTGCCCGAGTCGCCCTGTGACGGACTCGACATCAACTGCAACGGGATGGTCGACGAGAACTTCCTGCCGCCGCCGGTGGTGACGCCCGATACCGTTTGTTCCGGGCAATTTGCACTGCTCGAAGCCGAGGCCAACTACGGCGGCATCCTCATCTGGTACGATAGCGCCGTAGGCGGCCAACCGCTCGATACCGGCTTTTCTTTCGTACCCGTGCCCGCCTTGCAGAACAACTCACCCGATCCGGTCAACTTTTTCTTCTATGTGGAGGAGGTGAACGACGAAGGTTGTTATTCGCCGGTACGCGCCCAGGTGGCCGTTCGGGTGAACCCTCAACCCGACCTCTTCATTCCGCCGGGCCAGCTCGAGGCAGGCTGCAGCGGGGAACAGATCGATCTCGGGTCGGTCGTCGTGCAGGACCTGCACAATACCAACGCCACCCTCAGCTATCATTCCGCCTTCCCTCCGACGCCTGGCAACGAGTTGCCGTCGACCCTGGTGTCGCCGGCCCAAACCACTACCTACTACCTGCAGGCCGTTTCCGATGGCGGATGCGTGGGCTATGATTCGATCGTTGTGTCTGTATTGCCCTCGCCCGGCGTCGAGATCACCGGCGACAGCCTGCTTTGCCTCGGGGAGGGCCAGTTTCTGGGGGCTCAGCCGACGGGAGCAGGTACGCTGCCTTATCTCTATTCGTGGAATACGCTGGTGAACGGTCCGAACATCCTCGTGATCGGCTCCGGCGCACCGGGCAGCTCGGCGGTGTACAGCGTGACCCTGACCGACGCGAATCAATGCACCGGGGTCGATAGTTTTACCGTGACGACCATCGCCTCGATCAGCTCCGTGCAGGTGAACGTCGTCGACGTCAGCGCCTGCGGCGGCAACAACGGCCTGATCCAATTGAACCCGCTCGGCGGGCAAGGGCCTTTTACCTACGAATGGGAAGGACCCTTGAGCGGCTCCGACCAGGATGCCGGCGGCGTATTCGCGATTTCCGGCCTGGAGCAGGGATCGTATTCGATCACGATCACCGATTCCAGTACAGAAGCTTGTCCGTTCGTGCTGCCCGTCGTGATCGTCAACGGCCCCACGGCCAATGTCGAGATCGGCTCGATCGAACACGTTAGCTGCGCCGGTAGCCAGGATGGCTGTATTCACCTCGATATTTCCGGAGGAAACCCCACGATCCTGTGGAGTACGCAGGATACTACGGCGAGTCTGTGCGGCCTCTCCGGCGGCCTGTATTCCGTGACGGTGACCGACGGCGCCTGCGAGAACGTATTGACCGATATTCTGGTGCAGGAACCCGATAGCCTGGCCGTGAAGACCACGGTTGTGACCGACGTGAGCTGTTTCGGCGGCAACGACGGGGCGATCTCCATTCTCGTCGGTGGCGGCACGTCGCCCTATTTTTTCCAATGGTCGAATGGATTGACTTCACAGAACCTGCAGAACCTGGAAGCCGACTATTACTCGCTGACGATCACCGACAGCAAGGGTTGTGCGCTCCTGCTCGATTCCGTGCTGGTCGACGAACCCGCTCCGCTGCAGTTATTGCAGATCGTGGATTCGATCAGTTGCTTCGGCCTGACCGACGGGGCGATCGCCGTGAGCCCGATCGGGGGCACGCCGCCGTACGCCTTTTCCTGGAATACGGGCTCCAATCTCGACTTCATCGAGGGGCTGGGGCCCGGAGCTTATGATCTGGTCGTCGTCGACGGGCAGGGTTGTACCCATGTCGAGAACTTCCTTTTGACAGAACCCGATTCGCTGACCTTAGAGCAGGTACTGGTTACCAACGCCAGTTGCAACGGTGTGCCCGACGGCTCTCTGGAGGTCGTGATCGGCGGCGGCACCTTGCCCTATTCGTACAACTGGAACACGGGAGACATGACGGCCCTGGCGATGGATCTCGAGCCCGGCTTCTACGCGGTTACGGTCACCGACGCCCGCGGCTGCATCCTGAAAAGTCCGCCCCTGGAAGTTGGCGCCCCCGACCTGATCACGGTCAACGCGATCGTAACGCCCTCGTCCTGTCTGGGCTTCGGCGACGGGGCCATTCAACTGCAGCCGCTGACGGGACAGCAACCTTTCGATTACGAATGGGATACCGGCGATTCGACCGGCTCGCTGCAAGATCTTTCTCCGGGTATTTACTTCTGCACCATTACCGACGCCGCCGGCTGCACCGATACCCTTTCCGTGGAAGTGGGTTTCGATCAGCCGATCAGCGTAACCACCAGCGCTTTTCCGCCCAATTGCTTTGGCGGAGAGAACGGGCAGATCTTCCTGACCGCTATGGGTGGCACGCCGCAATATCAATTCGCCTGGAGCAACGGCGATACCACCGACGACATTGAAGACCTGGCGGCCGGACCGTATATCTGCACTATCACCGACGCCAGCGGTTGTTTTCTGGTCACCGATACCATCGACCTGATCGACCCGCCGCAGATCGTCGTGGAGGTGCTTTCGGTCGATCCGGTCATCTGTAACGGGGCGGCCGACGGCGGCATCGATGTGCAAGTCAGCGGTGGGGTAGGGCCCTACCAGTTCACCTGGAACGATGAAGTCACGACCGAAGACCGCCTGCAAATACCCGGCGGCACCTACATCCTCACCGTCGAGGA
>JAGQXA010000506.1 GCA_020436865.1 Saprospiraceae bacterium
CTCTTTTTCGGAGTCGTGATGTTAGGGGGCTTTTGATAGTGCGGCTCGAAATAGGCCAGGTCGGCCCATTGCCCTTTTTGAAAAGCCTCCCAGGCCAAAGGGATCAACAGGGAGGCCGAACAAACCACCGGCACAAAGCTCGCCCCTGGCGCCGACAATACCGGCCGGCATTTCGGGGCGCCATTTCCGCAAAAAACGATCTCTTCCCCGCGCTCCCAATAGGCGTCGAAAGCATCCGCGCTAATTACGAGCGAACGGGGATCTTCCAGCCGGCGATTTTTCGGATCGAACAGCGCCAGGTAGACTTCCATGCGACGGGCGTCGATCATGGGGCAGTAGAGGGGCTTGCCAGGCAACCGCCGGGCAGCTTCCAAGGCAAGCGATTGCAGCGTATCCACCGCGATCAGGGGCTTTCCCAGGGCATAACAGATACCTTTGGCAGTCGAAGCCCCTACCCGAAGCGCGGTGTAAGACCCCGGTCCGGTACTCACACTGACCCCCACCAATTCCGAAAGCCCCAGACCAGCTTCCTCCAGACAGCGCGCGATCAATAATGTGATATCGCGGGCATGGCTATAGGGCTCAGCGCTCTCCCGACGGCTCAACTCGGTCGGTCCGTCGCTCACCGCCACCGAACAAACTTCGGTAGCCGTCTCAATGTGCAGTAGATACGACATGGCCTGGCGAAAATACGCGGACTGCCGCACAAAGACAAACGCCTTGCCGGAACAATAAAAAAGAAGCGCGCGTTACTCCTTTACGTTTGCGATATGTTATTTTTGCCTCCCAGGCCGGCCCCGCCGGCAAAAAGAGCATCACATGCGTCAACGCCTGGCATTGCCGTTTCAGTAGCTACTCCACCGCCTTCATGCCCGTTCGTATCCATGACGGCCCGCCCTGCCGTACCCCTCTTCCTAAATTTCGACTCCAATGATCGATAAACTAGAAGCCTTCAAAGACCGTTTCCTCCTCCTCGAAGAACAGATGTCGGACCCCGCGATCATCTCCAATCTCGATCGCTACAAGAAGATCAGCAAGGAATACAAAGACGTCAAAGAGATCGTGGAGGTCTATAAAGAGTACCGGCATGTCCTGGACAACATCCTCCTCGCCCGGGAAATGCTCGATGGAGAAAAAGACCCGGAAATCCTCGAAATGGCGGAAATGGAACTCGAGCAATCGGAAGCGCGACGGGAGGAGTTGGAAGAAAAGATCAAGTACCTCTTGATCCCAAAAGACCCGGAAGATACCAAAGACGTCATTTTCGAGATCCGCTCGGGCACGGGCGGCGACGAGGCCAGTTTGTTTGCCGGAGACCTTTACCGGATGTACAGCAAGTATTTCGAAGGACAGGGATGGACGGTGGAGATCGTGTCGATCAACGAGGGTACGGTCGGCGGCTACAACAAGATCGTACTCGAGATCAGCGGCGATTCGGTATTCGGCAAACTCAAGTTCGAATCCGGCGCTCATCGGGTGCAACGGGTTCCTAAAACGGAATCGCAGGGACGGGTACATACTTCGGCTGCAACCGTAGTCGTTATGCCCAAACTGGAAATGGAAGATGTGAACATCAACAAGGCCGACCTGAAGGTCGATACGTTCCGCTCGAGCGGCGCGGGCGGGCAGCACGTCAATAAGACTGAATCAGGCGTTCGTTTCACTCACCTTCCGACGGGCATTGTATCTGAAAGCACCGATGGCCGGTCGCAGATCAAGAACCGCGAGATCGCCTTGCAAAGGCTTTATCAGAAGATCTACGAAAGCCAGCGGGAACAGCACGAATCGACTATTGCCGCCCAACGAAGATCGCTGGTGGGCTCAGGCGACCGCTCCGGCAAGATCCGCACCTATAATTTTCCGCAAAACCGGGTGACCGACCATCGGATCAACCTCACGCTCTACAACCTCGATCGCATTCTCGAAGGAGAGCTCGATGGCATCATCGAAGCTCTGCAATTGGCCGAAAACACCGAAAAGCTGAAGGCCGCCGAAGAAGAATTATAATTCGCTCCGAGCTATCACGAATGTCTACAACCATGGTTATGCCCACATTCCGAACCTCGCTCCTCCTGATCGGTTGTCTGCTGACCGTCGCCAGCATGAGCGCCCAGAACAACGCGCAACGAACGGTCGTCGAATTCGACCTATCCAAAGGCACACCGCCCGCTACCCATGTCATCCCTCTTGCCGATGTAAGCCCTTTCCTGGCCTACACCGTCTACTGGGAAGCCGACGACTGGGATGCCCGCCGCCACCACTGGTCGATCTCCTTTTCGCCCGACGGCGAAAACTGGAGCGAAACAGAGGAACTCGAGTTGGACCCTCACCGGACCTTCCGGGCGCCGCAGTTCATCAGCAACCTCTATTTCGCCGCAAAGGAAATGCGTTTCTTTCGGCTCGAGATCCATTCTTCCGATCCGGCATATCCGGCAGAGGCGAGCCGTGTCAAGGTCAATCTGTTCAGCCCGGGCAATACCGGCCCCGTATCGGCTCAAACGGTTTCAGAACTTCCGGACGATCGGGCCGTATGCTTTTGCACCCAGCCGGAATTCCTGGGTCGAGACCAATGGTGCCAGACGGGCGACTGCCCCGTCGACGCGACTCCGGTCATCACCACCGTGACGCACCTGATCGTTCACCACTCCGCCGGACCCAATTCTTCCTCCGACTGGGCCGCAGTGGTGCACAGCATCTGGAACGGTCATGTCAACGACAACGGTTGGGACGATATCGGCTACAACTGGCTCATCGATCCAAATGGCGTGCTCTACGAAGGCCGGGCCGACAATATTCAGGGCGCTCATTTTTGCGGCTATAACGGCGGCACGATGGGCGTCTGCATGATGGGGACCTATTCGACGGTAGGCCCCACGGAAGCAGCCAAAGAAACCCTCCGACAATTACTCGCCTGGAAATCCTGCAAGGAAGACATCGACCCGCTCGACTTTTCTTTCCATGCTTCTTCGGGCCTCAACCTCTTTCATATTTCCGGCCATCGCGACGGATGCGCGACCGAGTGCCCGGGGCAGATCCTCTATGATGACCTTCCCCAGATACGCGAACAGGTGAACACTTACATCGAAACCGTTTGCTCGAGCTTCCCACCGCCGACCGAGTTGGCAGCAGAGGTCGTCACCGACGATGATGTCGACCTGATATGGCTCGATAATTCCGATAATGAAACCGCCTTCCAACTGGTTCGTGCTTCCGGCAACGGCACCTTCGCACAGATCGCCGAACTGCCTGCAGGTACGACTACCTATCAGGATCTCGATCTGACACCAGGCGTATACCGCTACCGGGTACGGGCCATTACCGACCAGGATACTTCGGCCTTTAGTAACGTAGCCAAGGTCGACATCCTATCGGTCAGCACAACGGAAGTTATCTCTTCCGCTATTCTGTTCGTATTTCCCAATCCGGCCAACGATCAGATCACCTTGCAGATCGAACAGGCGCCGGCCGGGACGACACAACTAGACCTCTTTGCCGCCGACGGTCGTCGGGTACGTTCGTGGACCTTCGAAACGCAGACCTCTTCTCCCTGGACCCAAACTGTTTCTGTTGCCTCTCTTCCGGCCGGTATTTACTGGTTAGAGTTGCAGACTTCGAACCAGGTCTTCGCGGCCCGACTCCAGGTGCAGTAGGGAGGAGGAGTAAGTTTTTTGACAAAAACAAACATTTTGTGTTGTTTGTAAAAACAAATTGTTTTATTTTTGTTTGAAAACGTACTCCTATGGGTAAGAATAAACCTACCTTCCGACCTAAGGAATTCGTCCGGCACAATTGGTTTAAGCTGTTGTTTGTCGGCCTGGCCTTATATGTTTTCTTTCAGAAAGACCTTAGTTTTCAGATCAACCTTCGATCTCCCGGACCTGATCGGCCGGCGGAAGAACCGCTTTATCCGAAGGCCGAACCGACCGAAAAGCGAGAAAAGCTCTCGGATGCCCGGGCGGATCAGTCCATCCGGGCTGGGCATCAAGCCGGCGGCGTACGCGAATTATTAGAGATCACTTCCTTCCTGGGGGGCGCCCGGAAGACGGGCTCGCTGCAAGCGGCGCTGGAAAAGATCGACGAAGAAACCCAGATCGCCTATCTGCGACGCTTTGCCCATGTAGCGATCAGCGAGCGAAAGAAATACGGCATCCCCTCTTCTATCATTTTGGCGAATGCCTTGCTGCATAGTGTGGCCGGCAAGCGCGATCTGGCGATTGAGGGCGACAATCATTTCGGCCTCGAGTGCGGCGAATATTGGGAAGGAGGAAGAAAGAACACGGAGGGGATCTGTTTCCGGCAGTACGACAATGCCTGGAGTAGCTTTCGCGACCACAGCCACTTCATAACTACCGGAGCCTATGAGTCGCTCCGGCTGTTCGACAGCACCGACTATAAACATTGGGCGGAGGGTTTGGAAGAATTGAATTACTCAGAAGAACCCGAACTCGCCAACACGCTGATCGAATTGATCGAGTACTTCCGCCTGTATGAGTTGGATACCAAGTGAACAACGCCCCTACTCGATGGTGCCGGGCCGCTTCTTCTTATAATAGTTGACTCCGGCTCCATATACCCAACCCTCATGACCTTTTTTTGTGCGGATTTTCACCCAGGGTTCGTTTACGGTCTGATATCCGATGCTCAACTCCGTAGTGGAATCGGTGACCTCGTTGAGGAAGTACACCTCTTCATACAAGGGTAACTTGACGATCACTTCCGACTTGAGTCCAGGTTCCTTGCGCATATTCAGTCCGTCGATGGTAATGAAAAGCCGGGAAAAGCTTTCTGCGGGACTAGTCCCGGTGGTGGGAGAAACGGGGATGGTGACCAATTTGCTCGAATCGACCTTGGGAAGTGTTGCAATGGCATTCGTGTCGGCCGCGGCGCTGATCAGCTCCTGATCCCCTGCAGCCTCTTCTGCGGGAACAGATGGTTGTTTTTTGCAGCCGCATTTCGGGATGACCATAATGGCGAAACTCAGCAGGAATGCCAGAATGATCATAAATTCAACTTTTGGCAGTAATCCCTTTGCTTTCTTAGTCATAATGCTGAATTTTGAAGCACGGCAAACCCCACATCTGAACGGTCTCTGGAGGTCCTGGTCCTTCCGGATTTCTTTCATGAAAGATAGTGATAGAAAACCGACTCTCCAAAAACGAACCGAATTATGGGGGATGCTGAATTGATCTACAAAATTGCCCTGACGAAGATTCCGTTGGTAGGGGCGATCACTGCTAAAAATTTGATCGGCTACTGCGGTGGAGTGCAGGAAGTTTTTCGGGCAAAGAAGCGCGATCTGATCCGAATTCCGGGGATCGGAGAACAGATTGCCAATAATATAGTCCGGCAAAACGTGCTGGAGGAGGCCGAGAAGGAAATGCTATTTGTCGAGCGGGAAGGGATCGAAGCCCTTTTCTATCTGGATGCCCGATACCCTCAACGCCTGCGACATTTGCCCGATGCGCCCGTGTTGCTCTATTATCGGGGCACGACACCCTTAAATACTCCACGTACGCTGGGGATTGTCGGTACCCGGCAACCGACCCATCGCGGAATTGCTATTTGTGAGGGTATCATTTCCGATCTGGCGGGCTGCGGTGTTGTGATCATCAGCGGATTAGCGTACGGCATCGACGTGGCCGCCCACCGGCACGCCCTTCGAATGAACCTTCCGACGATCGGTGTGCTCGGACATGGCCTCGACCAGATCTATCCACCCGCGCACAGAAAAGTGGCGGAAGAAATGGCCGCGCATGGAGGTTTACTGACAGAGTTTAGTTCGGCTTCGCGGCCCGATCGCGAAAACTTTCCCATGCGCAATCGGATCGTGGCTGGTCTCTGCGACGCTCTGCTGGTCATCGAAACGAACATACGCGGAGGGTCGATGATCACCGCCCAATTAGCCAATGATTATCACAAGGAGGTGTTCGCCGTTCCCGGGCGAGTTGGCGATACGCTTTCTGCGGGCTGTCATTTGCTCATTAAGTCGCACCGCGCCACTTTGGTCGAATCCGCCGCCGATCTTCAATACCATTTGGGGTGGGAAGAACAACCGGACGGAACGACAACCGGTCAGGGGGTGCAGGTTTCCATGTTTCCCGAGCTTTCGGATGACGAACGGAAGATCGTTGAACTGTTGCGAACCAAAGATACCATGGAGGTAGACCGCCTGGCCCATGAAACGGATCTCGAACCCAGTACGCTCGCAGCGCTATTACTACAGCTGGAATTTAAAGGGTTGATCCGCACGCTTCCGGGAAAGAGATACCTTTTAGGATAGCTTCTTCGTTTTTACAAATATGCCGCATTTTATGCCAGTTCGAACCTTTTTACTGACCATCGGAATCTTGAGCCTGACCAGTTGCAACCAACTGCAACGAAGCGGAGCGAAGGTCTTGCCGCTCGATCCGCCGACCTTACAAGCCTACGATCACCCCAAGAACGTGATCTTACTGATCGGCGATGGAATGGGGTTGACCCAGATCAGCGCCGGCCTCTACTCCAATGGGAACTTCCTGAACCTCGAAGCATTCCCGGTTATCGGATTACATAAGGCCTATTCGAGTAGTGACCTGATCACCGATTCGGCGGCCGGGGCTACGGCCTTTGCCTCGGGCATCAAAACCTACAACGGAGCGATCGGCGTCAATGCGAAAGGTCATGCGGTGCCAACCATCTTGGAGGAAGCCGAGGCGGAAGGGCTATCGACCGGAATGGTAACGACTTCTACGATCGTTCACGCTACGCCGGCCGCTTTTGCCGCCCACCGGGCCAAGCGGAATATGTTCGAAGAGATCGCCTCCGATCTACTCCGAACCGAGATCGATCTGTTGATCGGGGGAGGGAAGAAGTATTTCGACCAGCGGGAAAAAGATGAACGAAACCTCTACCAGGAACTGCTGGGTAAAGGGTACCAGGTATCCGACTATTTCACCCAGGATTTTCAAGATCTGACTTACCAGTCTGACCGCAACCTCGTCTACTTCACGGCCAATGAAGACCCGCTACCCAGATCGGCCGGCCGCGATTATCTGGTACCGGCGAGCAAGATGGCGCCCGTTTTCCTGAAGGGTCGCAGCAAGAAGGGCTTTTTTCTCATGATCGAAGGGGCCCAGATCGATTGGGCCGGACATGCCAACAATGCCGACTACCTGATCGATGAAATGATCGAATTCGACGAGGTGGTGGGAGAAATACTGGCCTTTGCACGCCAGGATGGCGAGACGCTCGTTATCCTTACGGCCGATCACGAAACCGGTGGCCTTGCGATCAATCCAGGTTCGTCCATGAACGATCTGGTCAGTGCGTTTACCACCGACTATCATACCGGCTCGCTAGTTCCGGTCTTTGCCTATGGCCCCGGCTCGGAATTATTTGCCGGCATCTACGAGAATACCGACATCTACTACAAGATGAAAGCCGCCCTGGGGCTTGACCAGAAGCTCGATCAGTAGGTATTAAGGAACGAGAGGAGCTATCAGAGGTGCCGTTCGGCATGGTAAGAAGACCGAACCAAGGGGCCGCTTTCGACAAAGTCGAACCCTTTTTGCAAACCAACTTCCTGATACTCGGCGAATTTGTCGGGATGCACAAACGCTGCAACATCCAGGTGCATTTTGGTGGGTTGCAGGTATTGCCCGATCGTAAGGACATCACAGCCGTGTTCCAATAGATCGTCCATCGTGCGAAAAACCTCTTCGTCGGTCTCCCCCAAGCCGACCATGATTCCCGACTTGGTGCGCTTGCCATAGTCCTTAGTACGGCGAATCTGCTCGAGGCTGCGCTCGTACTTGGCCTGCGGACGAACTTTACGGTACAGGCGCTCGACCGTTTCCATATTGTGCGAAACTACTTCCTGGCCGGCGCTGATCATTCGCTCGAGTGCCCACCAGGTAGCCCGAACGTCGGGAATCAGCGTTTCGATGGTCGTTTCAGGAGAATGTTCCTTGATCAGGTGAACCGTTTGGTACCAGATCTCGGCGCCCCGGTCCTTGCGCTCATCCCGGTTGACGGAAGTGATCACGGCATGTTTGACGCCCATAAGGCGGATCGCTTCGGCTACTCTTTGCGGTTCTTCCTCGTCGTATTCCGGCGGCCGACCGGTCTTCACCGCGCAGAAGGAACACGAACGCGTACAAGTATTGCCGAGGATCATGAACGTAGCCGTACCGGCGCCCCAACATTCACCCATGTTAGGGCAATTCCCACTTTGACAAATGGTGTGGAGATTGTATTGATCGACCAGTTCGCGAACTTTCCGGTACTTAGGCCCGATCGGCAACTTGACCCTTAACCAGTCGGGCTTCCTTTGCCTGGGCTCCTTTTTATCTACGATTGGTAACTCTAACATGTAATGGTCCCTTTGTTTTTCCGGCAGGCCGACGGCGCTATCGTCGCTTGCCGAGCTGCAAATTTACGAAAAGGTTGACGAACAGGGAGTGGTTTTGTACGCCGTCGGCCGGCACCATGATCGGGATCTTCTTGAAAAAGAAATCGACCATAATCCCTGCTTCGATCGCCTTCACGTACTGGTCGAAAGCGCCCCAGTCGATATGGACGGCCGCCTGCGCATGTCCGCCCGGAGCGATCGAGAGTTCGCTAAACCCCTTCGTCCAACCCGATGATCCGAAGATGTTCCAAGGGTCCAGGAAGTCATCGTGCACTTCTTCCGAGTATTTTACACTAACAGTCGAAGTGAAGGGAGAGTTGTTATTTTCGGTACTCAACAATTCGAGATAATATGGCTTGACCAGGCCGAGAGTGACCCCACCTTCGTAGCTCAGGCCGATGGCCACTCCTTTGCGGCGCGCCTTTTCCGATAGGTAGCGCTTTTCTCCAATCCCCGAACGCAAGAGATAGAGGTTGTTTTGTTTGCCGTAGATGAACGAACGGGAAATTCGGCCGCTGGCATTCGATCGGTCCAGATTCGAGCGGTTTTCCTTTTCGTGCTTGATCTCGCCCAGGCTAAAGTGGTAAAAGCGCGTCAGGTAGTAGGTCTTCAAGGTGCCGAAATTGGCGCCTACGGCAAATCCATTCGTGTGCAACTTGAAATCGACCGTCCATTCCTTATTATAGATTACCCCTTTGTTGGGCTCGTCCAGCTGTTTCGGCTGGAAAGTATCCTGGGAGGAGGCGATCTCCGATAAGGCCGCGATGAAAAAAAGTGCAAGTATAAACCGCTTCATATACTCGGAATTATAGTAATGACATACCTTAACGCGCTTTGTTCACCTAAATTTACTAAAATAAGAGGAGAATTGACAGGTTCTCCATCCCTGGTCCTTTCTTTTCTGACCGTACGAACGACCGATTTGTCCGGGAATTGTCGAATGGAAAGCAGAAAAACCGCCCGGCGGCGCCGGTGAACAAGCAAGACAATAAGAGGACGAAGAAGGTCGGCATTAAATTGCTTTGACCAAAAAATATTTTGCCGCTTCCGTTGGATCACAAATCCTGAACAAGCTAAGCGCCACTTTTACCGAGCCATGACGACCAATTTGTACGTTTTTGCCGAACGACCTTCGCCACGTCTGCAGTATGTCTTGCTGGTGTTGCTGGAACAGTTGTCGGGCATCTCCGTACAGATCGTCCATCATGCGGAAACCTATCGCTCTATGGCCGGGCCAAAGCTTAACTACAGTCCGGCACGACTCTCTAATGAAGAAGCACATCTGATCCCTGCCGAACTACTGTTTCAGTGGGATGTTCAGCCTCAGCAAACCGACGTTTTCCAACACGGAGAACTGCCCGTTTTTTTTGGAACGAGCGACGTTCGATCCGATCTTCCCTACGATCCCTTGGCCATGTGTTTCTTCCTCCTTAGCAGATATGAGGAATATCTGCCCTTCCAAGCCGATCAACACGGTCGTTTTCCAGCTGCAGCCAGCCTGGCCTTTCGAGCCGGATTTCTGCAGCAGCCCTTGGTGGACCTAATGGCCCGGCAGCTTCGCGATCTGCTGCAACGGCAATTCCCCGACCTGACCTTTCGAACGCCTTCGTTCCGCTATACGCCCACCTACGATGTCGACCTGCCTTGGGCATATTTGCACCGGCATTGGTCGAGGACTGCCGCCGGATTGACATCCGACCTGTTTCGCGGCCGGCAGCACTCTTTGCGAGAACGGCTTCAAGTGCTGACCGGCAAAAAAGCCGATCCATTCTTCACCTTTCCCTGGTTGGAGGAATTGCATCGTCGCTCCGGACTACACCCCATCTATTTCTTCCCAACCGGTCCTTATGGCCGCTACGACAAGAACCCGGCCGCCAGCCATCCGGAATTCGCTAAGCTGGTAAGAACACTGGCCAGGCACAACCGGGTCGGTTTGCATCCTTCCTATCGCAGCTCCACGGAGGGCAAATGGTTGGAGGTGGAGAAGAGGCGCTTGGAGAAGCTGACCGGCCGGGCGATCGGTCGCAGCCGGCAGCATTTCCTGAGGCTAAGGTTCCCGGAAACCTACCGCCAGCTTCTCGCCGCCGGCATCCGCGAGGACCATACCCTCGGATATGCCGAAACGCCTGGATTCCGGGCGTCGATCGCCCGTCCCTTCCCCTGGTACGATCTGTTGGAGGAGCGGATCACAGAACTGACCATCGTGCCATTTCAGATCATGGACGTAACCCTCCGCCAATACCAGGGGCTTTCGACCGCAGAGGCCTGGCAAAGCTGCTTACCACTGATCGAGCACAGCCGGAAGGTCGACGGCCACCTGATCACCCTCTGGCATAACAATTCTCTGTCGGACGAGGGCGCCTGGTTGGGTTGGCGCGATTTCTATGCCGAGTTAGCTCAATGGTGTCGCAGATTGAAAAAGGACGACGTCCCTTGAATATTCAAACTTCTCTCGCTTTTTTTTGGTAATTTCGCGCTGAACGGAAGAACCCAACGGGATGGAATTTAAGCTCAGTGATACCAACTCTATTGCCAACCGCTTTATCGCCGAATTACGGGATGCGCGGATACAGCAAGACCGAATGCGTTTCCGAAAGAATCTGGAACGGATCGGAGAAGTATTGGCCTACGAGATCAGCAAGAAATTGAAGTACGAGGAATGGAAAGTCGAGACGCCCCTGGGCCTGGCTTCCGTTTCTGTACCCAAAGAAGATCTGGTGATCGGTACGATCCTTCGGGCCGGACTGCCTATGCATCAAGGTATGCTCAACTTCTTCGACTCAGCAGGTAGCGCCTTCGTTTCCGCCTATCGCCGGCACCATAAGGACGGATCGTTCGAGATCAAAGTCGAATACATTTCCTGTCCGGACCTGGAAGATCGGGTGCTCATCCTCACCGATCCGATGCTGGCCACCGGGGCGTCGATGGATGTGGCGATCAAGGAACTCCACAACTTCGGCAAACCGGCCAAGATCCATATCGCCACCGCCATTGCTTCCACCTACGGCCTCGAACGCATCCGCCGGCTCTATCCGGAGGCCTACATCTGGATGGGCGCCGTTGACGAAGAATTGACTGCCAAGTCGTACATCGTTCCCGGGCTAGGGGATGCCGGTGATCTTTCTTTCGGCGCCAAAGTGCAAGAATAGCGTTCTCTTAGTACTTCGCCGCTCCTATTCTGCGTTTCCGCATAAGCCGGGCGATAAGGCGGTCGCCGGGCTTGGAACGATCAATATTTTTTATCTTCGCCTCTCCATTCAATCACCCGAGCCAATAGCCGATGATCCAACAGCTTACCCCAGCCGTAATCCTTGGAATTATTGCCGCCTACTTTCTGCTACTGCTGGGCGTGTCGTATTTCACCGGCCGAAAAGCCGATATGGCCGACTTCTTCGTAGCAGGCCGCCAGTCGCCCTGGCTACTGGTGGCCATCGGAATGATCGGCGCTTCACTGTCGGGAGTGACATTCATCTCGATCCCAGGCAAGGTAGGCTCAGACGGGTTGAATATGTCGTTTTCCTATTTGCAGGTAGTGATGGGCTACCTCTTGGGGTATTTGGTGATCGGCACGGTGCTCCTACCGCTCTACTACCGCCTGCAACTGACCTCGATCTATGGATATCTCGAACAGCGATTCGGATTCTATTCCTACAAGACCGGCGCTGCTTACTTTCTCCTATCCCGTACGATCGGCGCCTCTTTTCGACTCTACCTGGTGGCCATTGTCCTTCAGCAGTTCGTCATGAATTATTACGGGATCCCTTTTTGGGTTACCGTGCTGACGACCATTGCCCTGATATGGGTCTATACTTTCCGCGGCGGGATCAAGACGATCGTTTGGACCGACACTCTCCAAACCGTAAGCATGTTGTTGGCGGTGGTATTAACTATTCGCGCCATCGGCAACGCATTGGAAATGGACCTGTCCGATCTGTTCACTCTGGTCAAGAAGAGCGAGTACAGCCAGGTCTTTTTCTTCGAGGGAGGATGGGGTGATCCCAATAACTTTTTCAAGCAGTTCTTTAGCGGGGCGCTGATCGCCCTGGTCATGACCGGCCTCGATCAGGACATGATGCAAAAGAACCTCAGTTGTCGCTCGCTCGGCGATGCCCAGAAGAATATGTTGACCTTCTGTATCATTCTTTTCTTTGCCAATCTCTTGTTTCTCCTGCTGGGCGCTTTGCTGTATCTGTACGCCGCTACCATCGGCGTCGACCTTCCGGAAGCCAGCGATCAACTCTTCCCGACGATCGCCCTGCAACACTTGCCGCCAATGACCGGTCTGCTATTTGTTTTGGGTCTGATCGCTGCAGCCTATTCCAGTGCCGATTCTGCGCTGACGGCGCTGACCACCTCCTTTTGCGTCGACTTTCTCGGGCTAGAACGATCGGAACAGTCGGAAGCGCAAAAAAAACGCACCCGACTATGGGTGCATCTGGGGTTCTCTTTTGTGCTTCTGGCAGTTATCATTGCCTTTCGGGCCTGGAACAACGATGCCGTGATCAACCAGCTATTCATCGCCGCCGGCTATACGTATGGTCCGATCCTTGGACTGTTCTCCTTCGGCCTGCTAACCAAAAGGCCGGTAGATGATCGTTGGGTCATTCCGATCTGTTTGGCAGCTCCGATCATTTCCTACCTGCTTAACTCTTTTTCCAAAAGCATTCTGGCCGGTTTCGAGTTCGGATTCCTGATACTGGCCTTGAACGGCCTGCTGACCTTTCTCGGATTGTTGTTGATCTCGCAACCTGCCGAAGAGACCGAACAAGCCTGATCGCAGTTGATGTAGCAAAAGGCTAACCCTTGCCTTTACTTTACCTTAATATTTTCTCCTTCGACAATCCGGTTGAACAAAGTCCGTTCAATTGAGGTACTAGATAGGACAGGGAAGAGGATAGCTGACCAATCGTATTTTTTTGTTATATTTAGCATCGCTTCTTTGAGACCCGGATACACTACTGACTGCTGTCTAACCATCGCAAAACCACTAAATCCTGGCAACACATGAATCGAATGTTGTTTCCGTCTGATTTCTCCGATGTATCCAAGAAAGCTTTCCACTACACCCTTGATTTCGCCCGCGCCATTAGATCCGAATTGACCGTTCTCCACTCCCAGGCTTCCGACAGCTACGTTCGCCGTTTCCTTTTTCATCGCTGGCAACGGCACCAGATCTGGCAGAATTTCGCCGATTTCTGCCGCGACGAACAAGGACAGATACCGCCCGACGTAAGCCTGATGATCCGGAGGGGCAGTCTGGAAGACCAGATCGACCTGGCCTGCCAAAGCAAGAACTTTCGGTATATCGCCATTGGAAAGGACCATTCTTACCGCAGCTTCCTGCCTTCGCCGGGCAGCAAGACCTCTCGCCTGATCGCCAACACCTATTGCCCGGTGTTGATCGTGCCTTCCCAGGTGCACTATCAGGGCATCTCCAATATTTTGATCGTCGATGCCCACTACCGGCAGATGGAGAATGCGGTGCAGGAAAACATTCTCTCCCTCGGACTTCGCTTTCAAGCCAATCTGCACTATCTGAACATTCATCATGCACCGGCTTCCTGGGAATTCTCCAAGGAGGCCTTTACCAATAATCAGAACTACCTCGTTCAGAAGACCATTCCCGCCGACCTGGCAGCGGAGGAGTTGTTGGAATACATCCGCGAGCAACAGATCGACCTGCTGGTGATGTTGACCAAACGCCGGGAGCTATATGAACAATTGTTCCGGTTGAGTAATGAGCGAGGCGTCCTCCCGTGCACCGATCTGCCTCTGCTGGTTTTCCACAACAATTACCTGCAGACACGCATCGATCCAGGTATGGCCCGTCCTGCTCCCAGGGAAAGCGAACTTCCCCCGGCCGTCGGTCAGGTAGCGCAAGGCTAGAGCCCCGAGCAACCCGGGAGACCTGCGCTATCTAAGAAACGAGTTGGCCCAGCAATTCGTCGAGGTTGCCGTGCGCTGCCGTAAATCCTTCCTGGAAGCCCATTTCGACGATCTTCTCCAGGTCGGCTATTGTCGAGAAGGTAGCACATACCTCTACCGTGGTCTTTGCCTCGATTGGATTGAACCGGACATCCCAGTGCATACCGGGAATATCCCGATCGATCCGGCCCTGCTCGTCGCAAAAGGAGTCGGCAGCCTGAAAGCTTTCGAGAGGCACGATGTGCTTGTAATCGGCACGAGCCCAATGTTGTTCGCCGTCAGGTCCGTTCATGCTGTACAGCCAGTACCCCCCTACGGAGAAATCCATCGAACGGGTTTCCGCTTTCCAGGGTTTGGGCGCCCACCACTGGTCGAGCAGTTTGGGGTCGGTCCAGGCCCTCCAAACCCAATCGAGCGGAGCATCGAATTGCCGGGTAATGCGCAATTGCTTGTTGGCGAGGTCCTTGATCATGGTCGTCTTTGCCATAATGGTATATCTTTTGGTGACTAAAAAGGTCAAAACGAGCGAGGGTGGCAGATGATGTCCAACACAGATAAGTTATCCTACCGAAGTGCCGGTCGGACGGTCGTTTTATCCAAACTTGATCGTGCATGTAGTCAGACAAGCTCGCCACCACGAAGTTTCCGGCCAGGTCAATCCTTCCCCCCTGCCTGATCGGGGTTCTGAAACCGCCATTCCTTCCACAGGCTGTCGAGTTGATCGAAACGATCTTCCCAAAGCCGGCTGAACGGCTCGAGCCAGCCCGCAACCTCGGCCAGTTTTTCCGCTTTCAAATGGCAATACCTCTCCCGCCCCTCCTTGCGAAGGTCGATCAGATCGCATTCAGAAAGGATCTTGATGTGGAGCGAAACTGCTTGTCTGCTGATGTCGAACTGCTCTGCTATGGAGTTCAGGTTCTGGGCGCGCCGCCTTAACAGCGTGAGGATTTCGCGTCTGGTCGGATCGGCGATGGCCTGAAAGACATCTCTTCGGGCTTCCATTAGGCAAGCATTTGCTTGCAAATATACATGCAAGTATTTGCTTGCGCAAATTTTAGCAGCTATTTCTGAGGAAGGGAGGGTAAATCTACTCTTCCGGCCGGCTCTGGCCGAGGCATTTTTCCTGAACGAAATCCAGCAGATTCTGGTGAGATTTCAGAAGGGCATGAGTAACCTGATGCAGTTGCTCGAAGTGCAAGTTGAGCGTTTGCAGGTCCTTATCGGGATCATCGGTGTGCTTCATGTTAAAGCAATGGCAATTGTAGATGCTTTCCACCACTTTTTCCAGTTCTTTGAAGCGGGTGACCAAGGCTTGCAGGCGTTCCTGGTCCTGCATGGAAAACGGACCTACGACTGCCAACTGGGCGCCCTCTTCTCCATTCCTGAGGTCTTTGCCCGTCAGGTCGAAGATGGAAACTCCAAATAACTGCGCCAGCTTCAGCAAATTGCAGATCTTGGGTTCAGCAGTGCCCTTTTCATAAGAGGCGATATTCCCTCGGTTCAACCCAATTTTCTGGGCAAGCTCTTCCTGCGACCAATTCCGCAACTTGCGCAAGCTGCGGATATTGTCAGACAAAAAAACCGGGTCAAAATTTTCGTTGAAGGATTTCATTGCTGTCTGGTTATACTCGTCGGTCACCTTTCCTGCCCATGTATTTTCCGGCCCGGTGATCCTTAGCTCGCGGCTGATCGGACATGCGAATGCTTCGCCTGGAAGCCGAAAAGTTTCCATGATCCGATAAATAATAGACGAACGGCCGTCTTTGTTCGATGAATTTTACAATAAAATAGCTCTATTCCCCTTATATTGGTAAAAATGGTAACACTCCGACGGAAAGCAAAGTTTAAATTTTTGACTAGATGTTAACAAACCTTTAAAATTGTCAAAACTGAGTCTAAATAGTAAATCAAATTTGCATTTCTGTGAGTGGATACTTATTTTTGTAAAAAATAATTACACTATTTCCCTTGTCCATGAAAAATCACCCTGAAATGCTTTCTATTCACGAACAACTGGCCGCCATCAGCAATTCCCTGCGGGCTTTTTCGCTCAAGTTGACGGGAAATAATGCCGATGCAGACGACCTATACCAAGATACCGCACTCCGGATCATGGCCAATGCCGACAAGTACCGCGAAGGAACCAACTTCAAAGCTTGGGCAGTGACCATCATGCGGAACATTTTCATCAACAATTACCGCAAAAAGGTGCGTCGGGGCACGATCCTCGATCAGACCCCCAACAATTACTATATCAATTCGGGCGATGTTTCGGTGAGTAATGAAGGCGAGACCAATTCCTCCTATAAGGAGCTTCTGAAGATGGTCAGCAGCCTGCCGGAAGAATTCAAGCGCCCGTTCTGGATGGCGTACAAAGGCTACAAGTACGATGAGATCGCCGAAGAGTTGAACGCCCCGCTGGGCACCATCAAGAGCCGCATTTTCTTTGCGCGCCGAAAACTTCGCACGATGTACGAAACAGCCAATCTGGAAAGAGCTTAATTTCAAATGTGTAACCCATAGCAAAGAGCCGGGTCATCCTGCAGGATGGTCCGGCTCTTTTTTTGCCAATTTTTCCTATCTTGGTATGGAGGATATCAATCAATCATTATGGGAAAAGATCTGAAGGTTAAATCCGGAAAAGGAGAGCTAAAATTAAAGAAGAGTTCCGACCTGGTGGGCCTGAAAAGCAAGGAAGACCTGACGGATACCGACTATGTCCGGAAAAAGCATTTTTCCAACATCGGCGGCTTCGAGATCGTTTCCCTGGCCGGATCGGACAAACCGCTCGACGACGAGCTCGACGAGGTTCGCAAGAAAGAGGAGATCGACCTGGGCACTCATGTGTACATTGCGGAAGGGAGCGACAAGCCCCTGGTTCCTACCGGCGAGATTCACATCGTGTACCAGGATGGGACCAGTCTCGAAGAGCAACAACTGGTACTCGATGAATTTTACCTCGAACTGGTCGAACGCCGCTCCGACACCCGCATTATCGCCCGGGTATCTTCGAAATC
>JAGQXA010000507.1 GCA_020436865.1 Saprospiraceae bacterium
GCCAGGATAGAATCGGAGGTCGGAGGGGTAACGAGTTCGTCGTCGATCACCAGCATGATATTCATGGTGCCGGATTCTTCCAGAAAGGCGTTTTTTCGACTATCGGTCCAGATCACCTGATCGTAGCCAGCTTCCCCCGCCTTTTTGAAGGGGTAGAAGGAGGCCCCGTAGTTACCGCCGCACTTTGCGTATCCAACTCCGCCTTCCGCAGCTCGCACGAATTCTGTTTCGACCTTGACCTTTAGTGGTTCGCTATAGTACGGCCCTACCGGCGACAAGACGATCAGGAAGAGGTACTCGTCAGAGACTTTCACTTTGATCCGCGGTTCGGAAGCGATCATAAACGGCCGAATATAGAGGCACATCGGTGGTTCGGGCACCCATTGCGATTCCAATTCGATCAGGCGGTAGAGCCCATCGAGAAAATACTCTTCAGGGACGGCCGGCATACACATGCGTTCGGCTGAACGGACGAACCGCTCGTGGTTTTTTTCCGGTCGGAATATAGAGATCTTCCCGTCATCCATTCGAAAGGCCTTCAACCCCTCAAAGATCGTCTGACCGTAGTGCAGACACAGGGCGAAAGGGCTCAGGGAGAGGTTTTGGAAGGGCAGGATGCGAGCTTGTTCCCAATGGCCGTTCCGGTAGCGGGCCATGAAAAAGTGGTCGGTGTGTACGACGCCGAAGGGGAGATCGTTCCAGTCGATTTCGGGCGCTCGTGAAGTCGGAGCTTTTTGGATGTCAATGGTCAGGCTGGTTTGCATGTGTAGCGGTTTGTTTGTTTTTAATGACTATGGTAGTTGGATCGGAGTTGCCGGCGGATGCGGGCGAGGTGGTGATCGTCGTGTTCGGCCAGGAAATAACACAGATCGATCACCCGCATGGGAGTGCGCAGACGGGGATGCAGGGCCTGGCGCTCCAATGTTGCAGAACTCAGGCTTCGCAAGCGCTGGATCAACACTTCCCGTTGATTGGTAAAATCAGCGAGCAGATCCTGCCAGGGTCGCTTGTTGTGGGCGGCCCGATGGGTCTTCCGGTTGGTAAGGTCTGCGCTGCGGAGAATTTCCTTGGCCTCGTCGAAGTCGTCGACCCTTCCGAGCCAGAGCTCCTCCAGATCGCCCAAATGCCCGATCTCCTCTTTGACCGACCATCTGTCGTGCAGGCGGATCGCCAATTGGTCGTCCCGCTCTTCTCGAAGCATATATTGGATCCGGGGAGTGGTGCCTTCGAGTCGTTCCAGGATGCCGGGAAGCAGGCCGTTGTCGGCCATGGGCGCAAATGTGCGCTCAAACCAGGGAGTCTGTTCCATACCTGCTCAAGTTACCAATAAACTGATAAACGCTCATCCAAAATGATCAAAAAGGGAGCCCCCATCACAGTCGGGTGATTTCAATAGCGGGTGATTTCAAGTCCGACCTAAATCAATTCTGATGAGATCACAAAAATAGTTACGTGTTTAAACATAAAACAGATGCAGATTTTATAATTTTGACCAGATCAGATAAATCTTGACCATGGCACACAGCGACTTTCTCTATCTACAAATTGCCGACCGCATCGAAGACCTGATCGAAAAGGAAACCTGGCAGATCGGTCAGCGATTGCCCTCCGTCCGTCGTCTGAGCCAGGAACAACAGGTCAGTATGAGTACGGTCTTTCAGGCCTATTATCATCTGGAGAGCAAGGGCCTGATCGAGGCGCGACCCAAGTCGGGGTACTACGTCACTGAGCATCCAGGCAGGGAACGCAGCTTGCCGGCGGCAAAAGCGCCGGATCGGCCCTTGGAGGAACGTACGCTGGGGGAGTTGATCTCGGAAGTCTATCGCGACCTGGGACGGGAGGAATTGGTGTCGCTCTCTGTTTCTGCTCCGGCGCCTTCCCTATTGCCGCTGGCCAAACTGCGTAAAAGCGTTCAGCATGCCCTTTCGAACGACGCGGGGGTTGTCTATGCACCCTTACAGGGAGTGCGGTCTTTGCGCCAGCAACTGGCCCGCCTGGCCTTTAACTGGGGAGGAGTGTACGGGGAAGAAGACATTGTGGTGACTGCCGGGTGTATGGAGGCCTTGGCCATGTGCCTCAAGGCAGTGACCGTGCCGGGAGATGCCGTCGCGATCGAAAGCCCAACCTATTTCGGCATCTTCCAAATGCTGGAGGGGTTGGGGTTGAAGTCGATCGAAATGCCCACACGACCCGAATCGGGGATCGACCCCGTGGCCTTGCAACAGACCCTCGACCGCTATCCCTCAGTACGCGCTTGCCTGCTCATTCCCAATTTCAATAATCCGCTCGGTTCGCGGATGCCCGACGATCACAAGAGGCAAATTGTCGAGCTACTCGCCAGACGCAATGTCCCGTTGATCGAAGACGACATATACGGCGAGCTATACTTTGGCAAGGAACGGCCTCGAACCTGCAAGTCGTTCGACCATAATGGCCAGGTGCTCTATTGTTCGTCTTTGTCCAAGAGCCTGGCCCCCGGCTACCGGATCGGATGGGCAATTCCCGGAAAATGGACCGACAAGGTGTTGGAAAACAAATTCATGCACACAGTTTCCACAAACACCTTGCTGCAGGAAGCTTGCGCTCATTTTCTGATGAACGGCCGCTACGCCTTACACCTGCGCAGGCTACGCAAAGAGCTACATCTCAATTATCTACGCTACCTGCAAGCTATTCAGGAATTCTTTCCGCCGGAGGTACGGGTCAGCCGGCCGGCGGGGGGCTTTGTCCTATGGCTGGAATTGCCTCCCCGTACCGATGCCTTTGTCCTCTTCCGGAAGGCCAAGGATGCGGGAATCTCGATCGCACCCGGACAGTTATTCTCTAAGCAAGGGGCATACCCGAACTTCATTCGTCTGAGTTTCGGCGCCCCCTGGGATAACAAGATCGAAAGGGCCCTGCGGAAACTGGGGGATTTGCTGCGCTCCTCCTAGGCGATGCCCTACCGGTTCACTTCCGAGATCGTGGCCTTTCGATACTGCGGATCGCCAAAGCCGATCTCCCAGCCGGTACCGGTTGTTTCGCAGAGATAGAAGCGGCGACCCCGGTGAGACCAGTAGGTGCCTCCCGGGATCGGGTCGGTCCAAAGCCCGACTGCCAGGTGCTCGGGGAACTCGAGAAAAACGCTGTCGTATCCCCACACGGCGAAGATACCGGCCAGCAGCACGGAGGTATCGCTGCAATCGCCGGCAGTGTCGAGCAAAGTCTCCACGGCATATTTCTGGTAGGAACCCAGGCCGTCCTGATAGGGGAGGGCCTGCACAAAGGAAAGTGCCAGCCGGACCTCGTTCAGGCCATTCTTGCGTGCCAGCTCTCGCAAGGCGTCGGCCACGGTTTCCAGATCCTTTTGAAAGGGGTCGCGCTGGATAAACCGGCTGTAGTTGCCGTGGTTGTGAAGCTTCTGGCCATAGACCGACTTCATGTAATCGATCCCGCGGGGATAGATGATCGAGAAAGTCATGACATATACATCGCCCTGGATCGTGGGATGTTCCCAGCGGTAGGTAATTTTATTGCCGCTATGCGTGTAGGTTCCCTGCCCGGTCTCGCTGACCGTGCCGAAGGTCTGGGTGGTAGCCGTTGTTGAAAGCAATGCCAACGGCACGACCAGGAAGGCGATCTTCTGCATTTTCATAGGATGGTTGCTTTGCACGGATGGCGGAATGGCGCCTCCGTCGTGTCAGAGATCGTAGAAAAGGGGCATATGGCACAGATCGATAGTGAATGAGATAGGGGTCGAGGCGGTTACGATCTCCTAAACGGATCGGCAGTCGTCAATTGATATTCAGGCAGCAAGATTTTTGCTTGGTTTTAACAAAAAAGCCCCGGAAGGACTCCGGGGCTTTTTTGTTAAAACCGCAATCCTATTCCCGGATGAATTTCCGGCAGATGGTCTGTTTGGAGGTGCGGATGCTCAAATAGTATAGGCCGGGCGCTATCGTGCCCAGATCGATCGTGGCCGGTCCGGCAAAAGACTGCTCCAGTAGGATTCGGCCGGAGCCGTCATGCACGTGCAGGAGGCCTTCAAGACCCTCCAGACCGGCGATATCCAGCCGCCCATCGGTCGGATTGGGCGACAATCCGATCGTTTGCCAACTATGGCCGGGTTCGGTTGAGCCGACGGTACAGGCCGTCTCCACTTCTTCGACAGTAGCACAACCCGGTGCATTATCTTCGATCGTGATCGATCCTGCGGGCGACAACAAATAGTCGCATACAGCTTGCACGGCACATTCCGAAAGTAGTGGATTCCCAGTTATGAGCAGATCGGCGCCAATGTATACCGGATGTTCAAGAGAAGACAGGTCGGACAGGAACAGGTTTTCGGTCAGTTTCAGGCTACCGGCGATCTCATTAAGCGATTGCAGTCCGTTCAGGCTGTTCAGACAGGTTTTCTGTAGGATCAGATCGGAGCCGATAGAAGTCAGTTGGTCGAGTCCTTGCAGGTCGGTCAGCTGTCCGTTCTGCTCGAAGATCAGCGAGCCTCCGATCGAAGCAAGACCTTCCAGCCCATGCAGGCTGACCAATTGGGCATTTTGGAAGAGGATCAGATCGTCTCCCACGGCCTGCAGTTGGCTGAAGCCGCTCAGATCGGGCAGGGCATGGTTGTAGTAGATCATCAGAGCTCCTCCGATGGCGTTCAGATTGTTCAGGCCGGTCAGGCTGGCCAGATTCGGATTTTGGTAGAGCACGAAGTCGCCCGAGACGCTGTAAAGATTGCACATGCCGGTCAGGCTGGTCTGAGCCTGGTTATCGTGGATCAGTACCGACCCTCCAACGGCCACCAGGTCAAATAGTCCACCCAGGTTGTTCAACGAACTGTTGCGGAGGATCAGGAGGTCCCCGTCGATCGTCTGCAGGCTGTTTAGGCCATTAAGCGTGATCAGATCGTTATTTCCCTCGATCGTGAGGTGTCCGCCGACCTGCAGCAGATTTTCCAGGCTGCTGAGGGTGGTCAGGGATGGGTTGTCGACGACCGACAGGTCGCTTCCGATCGTCGTCAGGTCGTTCAATCCGTTGATCGCGATCAGACTGTTGTTGCTTTGGATCTTCAGAGCGTCGCCGATCCATTGGAGCGCATTCAAGCTGCCCAGATGGGAAAGTAAGTGATTGTGGCGAATGTCGAGATCATGGCCGATCTGGGTCAGGGCGTCCAGGCCGGAGGCATTGAGGAGCAGAGGATTGTGCTGGATCCATAGGTTCCCTCCGATAGTGGCCAGGTTGTCGAGGCCGTCCAGGCGCGGCAAGGAGCCGTTCCCATAAATGCGCAAGTCGCCGCCAATGGCCGTCAATTGCAGTAATCCGGTCAGATCGGTGATGGTGCCTCCGGATATCTCTACATCACCTTCGATCTCGGTGCAATCAGGATAGTCCAGTGCGAAATGATCGACCTGTTGCTGGGTGGCGAAGGTGATCCCTTCCGGGAGGCAAGCTTGTCCGCTGACAGATCGATAGCCGAACAGAGCGGCCGCTAATACGAATAGAATCAAACTCTTTTTCATGGGGTGAGTAGTTTTGGTTCATAAGGAATATGCCAGGTGGGGTGATTCAGGGGAAAAAAGGCACGGTCATGCGAAAAGTTAGCGCATCTACAGGAGGGGAGCAATGACTTTTATCAGTGGAAGGAGAGGGAGTAGGAGAGTGAGAGTGAGTATGGGGGGGTAACAAGAAAATGCCGGCAGTGTAGTGCTAATCTCAAGGGAAAAAGTCTGGATGAGAGGATTCGAACCTCCGGAATAGGTAGGAAATGGGCATAAAAAAAGGCCAATACCCTGTGTGGAGTATTGACCTTTGAAAAAGAAAGTCGGGGTGAGAGGATTCGAACCTCCGGCCTTCCCGACACGAGTGTCGGGACGCGCTAAGGGGCTACCCCGAA
>JAGQXA010000508.1 GCA_020436865.1 Saprospiraceae bacterium
AAGTAGTATTCGCCGGCACTGTAGTTGTAGCCGGTAACGAACAGGTCGAGATCGCCGTCGTTGTCGATATCGGCCAGGGTCGGGATAGACCAGTCGTTGACGGCATCGATGTTAAACGGATCGACAACCGGCGAGCCAAAGGTCTGGCCCAGCGCCGGCGTAGCGGCGCCTGCGGCCAGCGCCAGGGCAAGGCCTGCCAGTGCCCTGCGCAGCCGCGTGCCGGAGATCACGCCGGCCAGGTCGGCATAGAGGCGGCGAAGCCTCTGTACGATCTGCTGCTGCCTGGCTTCGGCCATGCGGGCGAACTCTCCGTTCGCCAGCAATCGCTTCAGCTGCTTGGCATGGTACCGGAACTGCCGCAATTTCCGGGCATACGGATTGGAATGTCTTTTCATTTAGCGCGAGATTTTGATGGTGAAAAGTGGGGCGCCAGAAAAGGCGCCCCTTCAAAATTAGTCTTTCTGATGCAAGCACAAAAGCCTTGGCTTTCTCCGGCGATCAGAATTTGACGAATTGTCGGCTTATGCCATCGGCCAGCTGCAGCACATAGGCGCCGGCCGGCCAGTCGCTCAGGTCGATCGTCTGGGCATTGGCGCCCGGCGCGACCTTCCAGGACTGTTGCCAGCGCACGGCGCCGCCGGCGTCGACGATCCGTACCGGCAGTTCGGCGCCTTCCGTCAGGCCTTCGAGCGACAGGCGGAGCAAACCGCCGACCGGGTTCGGCGACAGCTTGACGTGGAGGTTCCGGTAGAGATCGCTCGCGGCCGACACCTCGTCGACATTAATGGTCATCGTGGCCGGATCGCTGAACTCTTGGTCGTCGTACACGCTGAAGTCGAAGCTCGTATACGGAACCCCAAAGCCGTCGGTCTCGGGCGTGAAGGCCAACAGGGAGAGTTCTCCCTCCGGGATCACCTGACCGGCGGTTGCCGGGGCGCCGTCGAGCGTCAGTTCGCCCAGCGCGGGCAGGCTCTCGATCCGAACGGCCGACAGTAGGGTGCCGTCGGGATCGGAAAACGGAAAATCACCGGAGCTAAAGAAATAGGGCGTATCCTCGTCGGTCGTCACGACGGCGTTCTCGGTGGTCGGCACGTCGTTGACGGCGATCACGTCGACGATCATGTTGTAAGAATCGGTACTGGTCAGTTCCTGATCGGCCACCCGGAAGAGGAAGCTGTCGTAAGGCGTGCCCCAGCCATCCGGTTGAGGCGTATATACGAGCAGTCCGATCTGTGCGGCCGGGATCTGCTGGCCGGCCGTGACCGCCGTGCCGTCGAAGGCGAGGTCGCCGCCCGGCAGGGCAAAGATCTCGACGAAGCTGAGGTCGTCGCCGTTAAGGTCGTCAAACGGAAAGTCGCTTATCTGGAAGGCGTAGGGCGTGTCTTCGTCCGTTTGCACGCTGGCATCCGCCGAGGTGGGCCCCACGTTCGTACCGAACAGGTTTTCGTAATAGACCAATCCGCCGTAGTACACCCCTCCGAAGAGATCCTGATCGCCGTCGTCGTCGATGTCGACAAAAACCGGGTTAAGCGCAGGGTATCCGCCGATGTCCAGCCCGAACGGACTTTCCACACCCGCACTGAAGGCGGGCGCCTGGGGCGTACCCGTATTTTCCGAAAAGAAGAAGCTGGGATTGCTGTAGCCGGTGTAGGCCTGGTAGAAGATATCGAGGTCGCCGTCGCCATCGAAATC
>JAGQXA010000509.1 GCA_020436865.1 Saprospiraceae bacterium
CGGGAAGGCTCGACGGAGTCACAAGGCAGCTTTAGTGAGTCCTGGCGCCTCCGCTGGAAACCCGACCTGGCCCTGCGCGTGCTGGAAGCCAGCATGTGGGGGCGCACGGTGGAAGAAGCGGCCACGAACCGGCTGCGGAACAGGGCGAAAACCGCCCATGACCTGCCAGCACTGATCGCCTTGATCGAGATCGGGCTAAAAGCACAGCTGGAAACGGCCTTGCCCGATCTGCTGCAGCAGTTGCAGAAGCTGGCCGCCCAAACCCGTGAAGTGGCTCATTTCCTCGAAGCGCTACCGCCTTTGGTGAACATCCTGCGCTACGGCGACGTGCGCAGGACGGCTGCCGCCCCGGTTGAAGAACTGGCCGGGCAGTTGGTCGAAAGGGCCTGTATCGGACTGCCGGCCGCCTCTTCGGGAATCCAGGAGGAACCAGCGGCCGTGCTATTCGAGCAGGTCCGAAATGCCCATCAGGTCATCCCCTTGCTTCCTGAAACCTCCTGGCAGGATGATTGGCTAAAGGCCCTTGAAACCCTGAGTATTCAAGAGAGGGTTCATCCCCTTCTGCAAGGTGGAGCGACCCGCATGCTGTTCGACAAGGAACGGCTCAATCTCGACACCACCGCAAGCCTACTGGCCTACGGTCTTTCGGGAGGACAATCGCCCTACGAGGCCGTTCAATGGCTGGAAGGGTTCTTGCACGGAAGCGGATTGTTATTGGTCTTTCATCCAGACCTGTGGACGATCATCGACGAGTGGGTAACGGAGTTGCCATTGGAGCGTTTTCAGGAAATATTGCCGCTGCTGAGGCGTTCTTTCGCCCGTTTTTCACAAGCAGAGCGAACAAAAATGCTTCAAATTGCGATATATGGTTTTAGAGGAAGTTCCATAGAAGACGACCTCCCCGATCCCGACCGGGCAAAAAAGGTTTGGCCAACGCTCCGCCTGCTGATCGGCGGGAATTAATCAATACTTAATATTCGCTTTAAGCCGAATTGACATACGATCTGCACTTTTGTAGTGCCCTTATTTGTTGCTGTAATCCTTTCCTGTCTGTCGCAAGACAATCTCACCCTGACTCTCAATGTCGCTAACTACGAGCTTATGTCTCCCCGGCATAAGCTTGTTTTTTCTTATTCCTCTTCTTCGGCCTGCACTACAGGAGGCGTGTCGCCCACCCAGAAATTATTGATACCTAATCCCTGGGTAATGAAGAGCATCTGCATGTTGACGAGTTCCAGCAAGGCCAGAAAAGTGACGATGGCGTGCATCCGGTTCTCCAACTGCAGGAAAAGTTCGTCGAAGCGTATTGACTTACCCTTTTTTACCTTGGAGAAGATATAGTCCTGCTGCTCTTGAATAGTATAGCTGTACCGCGCGATCCGGTGAACAGGTCTGGCCCGGCTCGCATCCTCGAAGCGCTGCATAACCCGTTCGAAAGCCTTCAGCAGCTTAAAGAGATTGAGCGATTCGAGTTCGGCGTCGACCAGGGCAGTGGAAGTCAATTTCCGCAACTCGCGGCTAACGTTGCCGCGCAAGTTGCGGAACGAACGATCTTCTTCCAGTTTCCGCAGGTCCTCGAGCACGCTCTTGTAGCGCTTGTACTCCAGGAGCCGCTGTACGAGTTCTTCTCGCGGATCGATCTCGTTGCCCTCTTCGTCGAGTGGCTTGCGGGGTAGCAACATTTTGGCTTTGATGCGGCACAAGGTAGCGGCGACCAAGACAAATTCACTGGCCAGATCGATGTTCATCTGCTCCATTTGCCGGATATAGGACAGGAAATCGTCGGTGATCTTGGCGATCGGGATATCGTTAATGTCGAGTTCGTCGCGCTCGATGAAGAACAACAGCAGGTCGAAGGGGCCTTCGAACTGGGGGAGGTGGATCGTGTAGGTGCTGTTGTCCATATGGCCGAAAAAAGGTACGCAGACGTACGGTAGAAGATCTTTGCGTTGCTGCCTTCAAAGGTAGGTTTTTATGGCGAGATGGAAATGCTCTGTCTCAAATTCCCGTTCAAATAAGCCGCGGCCTATCTTTGTACGGCGTCCACTTTGTACCGGACGATCCGGCGGCGGACAGCCTGCCCTTCGAATACCTTGATCTCCTGAATGATGTACAGCAAATTCTACCTATCCGACATACTCCGCTTCATCTCCAAGCTCAGCTGGCGACGCTTGGGGAACGCCCTGCTCGTGCTGCTCTCCTTCTACCTCACGCGCCTGCTGCGTCGGCCGGTCCAGTGGGGCGTACCGATGACCATCTCCGTCGAGCCGACCACCGCCTGCAATCTGCGTTGTCCGGAATGTCCCAGCGGACTGCGTTCCTTCACCCGGCCGACCGGCAACCTGAAAGCCGACTTCTTTCGCCGGATCATCGACGAACTGGGGCGGCGTCTGACCTTTCTCATCTTCTACTTCCAGGGAGAGCCGTATATCAATCCCGACTTTCTCGAGATGGTCCGCTATGCTTCCGGCCAGGGAATATACACCATCACCTCGACCAATGGCCACTTCCTCAACGATGAGCTGGCCCGTCAGACGGTCGAATCGGGATTGGACCGCCTCATTATCTCGGTCGACGGCGCCACCCAGGAAGTGTATGAAAACTATCGCCGTGCAGGAAAGCTCGAGGTCGTGCTACAAGGCGCCCGCAACGTCGTCAAATGGAAGCAACAACTGAACTCGACGACGCCCCACCTGATCTTCCAGTTTCTCGTGGTGCGCCCGAACCAACACCAGATCGACG
Organism: Saprospiraceae bacterium; assembly: GCA_020436865.1. GTDB lineage: Bacteria > Bacteroidota > Bacteroidia > Chitinophagales > Saprospiraceae > JAGQXA01. The sequence continues at coordinate 2,743 of JAGQXA010000509.1, forward strand.
ACATCCGCCGCCTAGCTAAAGAGATCGGGATCGACGAACTGAAGCTGAAGACCGCACAAGTGTATGATTTTGAAAATGGGAATCCGCTGATACCCACCCTCCCGGAATATGCCCGCTATGCAGAATTGCCCGACGGACGCTGGCGGGTAAAGAACCGCCTGCTCAACCACTGCTGGAAACTTTGGCATGCCTGCGTGATCACCTGGGATGGCCTGGTCGTTCCTTGTTGCTTCGACAAAGACGCCCAACATCGCCTCGGCGATCTTAAAGAAAACTCCTTTGAAGAGATCTGGCAGGGTGGCCCCTATCGCCAATTCCGGCGACAACTCCTGAACGGCCGCAATCAGATCGACATCTGCACCAACTGCACCGAAGGCTGCAAAGTCTGGGCCTGAGGCAAAAAGTAGGAAAAGATTTTTTTATTCTGAAGAATGAACTAAACAAGATATTTCTTGTTTGGACCTCGCCCCAGAAAAGAATTATGCACCAAGCTTTAATGAATTGATAAAATTTATATTTATCCTCAAAAAAAGGAAAAGGGAGCGAATCTCTGAAATGGATTTGTTATTTCCAAACTTTCTTCAGAAATTTATCTCCCCGATGACAAAAAATCACCGCTAACAGTTACCGTGCGACCAGAGTAATTACCCCCGGCTTCGGCGGGATTTTGGAATTTCCGATTTAACTGGACTTGCATTTCTTAGGAGTATTCCCAGGCTTTTACCGAAAGTCAGAACAGACCAACTAGCACACCCGATCAGGTAGGAAAGGAAGAGCTTTCTCAAAATTTCATCATGGAAACAAATGATGGAGGTGTTGAACAAGCTCTAAGAAGGATCTTTCCGGATACCGCCCGTCAGGCCCGGAGAGAGTCTGTCGCCGCCTACCGGCCCGGATCATTCAGGGAGAGTCAAACAGCGCACCACCTAATATTTTCGAAAACAGCAGCGAAATGAGTACGTTCAAAACCATCTTTTCCGGTCGGCTGGAGTTCGGCACCGACCGCAGCTACAGCCAGGTAACCCAACTCTTCGAACACCGGGTGGCCAACTATTATCGCGGAGACGTCATCATCCGCCCCGAAGAGGTGTTCAATGAATCTTCCTATAGCATCGATATTCCACGGCATCTCTCCCATGCCACGGAAAAGAGCTGGCGTAACACTCTCAACCTGCTGGAATACCTGGCCCAGTTTGCCGTCGCCGGCAATCTGCAAGCCTGGATGACCGAAGAAGGCAAGGTGCTCGAATCAAAGCTGATCGAACCGAAGGGCGACAAGGTGGCCATCCAATCCTTCCTCAAAGGCCGCGAACTGGTGCAGGTCGAAGGCATGGAGTCGGAAGCGAAAAAAGCCCTTAGCCGCGCCATCGATAAGTTCGAACGGCATGCGCTGGCCTACGAACGACGCGGCAAGGTCAACTTCCTGCTGAAAAATCTGGACGACGCTTTTTACGATTTCTCCAAGAGTATCGACATCAATCCAAACAACCCGGAACCTTATCAGGGGCGTGCGAAAACACACATGGCCCGCAAGAATTTTGCGGCCGCGATCGCCGATCTCGAGTTCGCCATCAAGAGCTCCATCCCCCATCAACCTATCTTCTGGTATGCCCGCCATCTGAAAGCTCAGTGCCATTTGCAACTGGCCCAGTATGAACAGGCGGCTCTCGAACTGAAGTTGTTCACCCGTCGCCAATTCACTCCCGACAACCCCAACTACCTCTTCCGGAAAAAAGCGTTCGCCGATTATGGCAAAGCTCTGCTCGAATTGGGCAACTACGGCGAGGCCATACAGGCCTTCGACAAGGCCATCTCCATCGAAGTGGGAGGAGAGGTGTCGCCTTCTAAAGCCGAGCAACTGCTGTACCGGGGGATCGCCCGCCAGAAGGCCGGCCAGTCCGATTTCGTCAATGACTGGAAAGAGGCCGCCGGACTGGGCTCCAAAAAAGCCGAAGAGTTGCTCGAGACCATCGATTGATCCGGGCTTTGCCCCCGCTCCGACCGATCGCCATTGCGGAAGTACCCGCAATGGCGATCGCCGTTTAGATAAACTAATTATCGTCGGCCTTCGTTAATGTATTCAGCCCCAATACCGAACTTTCCAATGACCTCTATGTCACTTCGCCCCCTTATGACCGCCCTGCTGCTGTTCGCCCTCACGGGCCTCTCGGCGCAGACCTTTACCACCCGCAAAACGGCCTCCGGCAAGTTGCTCAAATGGTATGAAAAATCCGTGGAAGACTTGCGCGCAGGAGCCTTCGACGACGCACTCAAGGGCTTGGAGCGCGTACTGGAATCCGACAGCACCTTTGTCGACGCCCGTTTCGAACGGGGCTCGATCTTCTACGACCGGGAACAATATGCACAAGCCGAAGCCGACTTCGAAACAGGCCTCGCCCTGGCGCCCGAATATCGCCCGGTAGCCTGGTATCAACTGGGGGTCATCGAAATGAAACAGCGCAAATTCGGAGAGGCCGCCGTTCATTTCGAACGCTACCTGAACTCCGATGCGACCAGTGAACGCCAGCGCGAACTGGCCCAAAAGCTGCTCGACCAAAGCCGCTTCATGGCCGAGGCCTTTTCAGAACCGGTGCCCTTCGATCCTCAGCGGCTCGGACCGGGCGTCAATACCCCCGCGCAGGAATACCTCCCCTCTCTGACGGCCGAAGCCAACACCCTGGTCTTTACCCGGGTCGTGAACGGACAGGAAGATTTCTACGTCTCCACAAAAAAAAACGGCGAATGGCAGCGTGCGCTGCCGCTCGAAGAAGTGAACACGCCTTTCAATGAAGGCGCCCAGGCCATCTCCGCGGATGGGAAGACGCTCCTCTTCACCGCCTGTAACCGCCCGGATGCAGTCGGAAGGTGCGATCTGTACCTCTCCGAGTTCAAGAACGGCAAATGGACGCCCGTGCGCAACCTCGGCGAACCGGTCAACTCTCGTGCCTGGGAATCGCAACCCTCGCTTTCGGGAAACGGCCGCGAACTCTACTTTGCCAGCGACCGCGCCGGCGGCCGGGGAGAAAAAGACATTTGGGTAAGCTCGCGCCTGCCTGACGGCCGCTGGAGCCAGCCCCGCAACCTGGAAGAGATCAATACTTCAGGCGACGAAAAGACGCCCTTTATCCATCCCGACGGACAAACGCTCTATTTTATGTCTGAAGGCCATCCGGGCATGGGTGGCTTCGACCTCTTCTACTCGCGACTCGGCCCCAACGGAAAATGGGGAAAACCGGTTAATCTGGGATACCCGATCAACGGCCCTGGCGACGAGGGGCTGCTCGTGATCGCCCTCGACGGCAAGACGGCCTATTTCGCCAGCAACCGCACCGATCTACCCGGGGGGCGGCCAGCCGAGGGTCCTGTTGCCGATTACGACATCTTCACCTTCGAACTCTACCCGGAAGCGCGGCCGCAACCGGTTACCTATGTCAAGGCCCGGGTCTTCGACGCCCAAACCCGGCGCCCGCTGCAAGCCGAACTGAACTTTGCCGAGCTTTCCGGCGGTGACCTGCAGTATCAGGGCGTCACTGGCGACGACGGCGCCTTCCTCCTCGTGCTGCCCGTCGGCAAGAACTACGCCCTGCAGGTGAGCAAGGAACAATACCTTTTCCACTCCGAACATTTCGAACTGTCGGGTGAAAACCCGCTCACAGATCCATTTCTCCTGGAGATCGGCCTCGATCGCATCCCGGAACAGCGCGAAACCGATCAGCCTGCCGGCAAACCAGTCGTCTTGCGCAATATCTTCTTCGAAACCGGCTCGGCCGTGCTATTGCCGGCCTCCAAAGCCGAGCTGGAATACTTGCGGTCGTTGCTGGTGGAATACAACTGGCTCCGGATCCGCATTAACGGCCATACCGACGATGTCGGCACGGAAGCCGACAACCAGCAACTCTCGGAAGCACGCGCCAAGGCTGTCTATGATTACCTGATCCGGGAAGGGATCGCAGCCTCTCGTCTTTCGTACAAGGGATTCGGGGAGTCGCAGCCTCTCGCGCCGAACGACACGCCGCAAGGGCGACAGCAAAATCGCCGCACGGAATTTGAGATCTTGCCGGAAGGCTAGGTACAAACACTCCCTCTCCCGCTACACGATCTGTAATCTTGTATTCAGATCAGGCCTCTCGATTTCAGTTCCAGATACTTGTTGAGGGTTTGGAGGGTGAGGTCTTCCGGACGGGTCAAGATCGCCTGTATGCCGAATTGCTGCAGTTTTTGCACCATCTGCCGCTTTTCGGCGATAAACTTTCGGGCAATGGTCTGCGTATAGATCCCTTCGATCGTCTGTGGCTCCTTTTCGATGAAATCCTGCACTTCCGTGTTCTCGAAAAAAACGACCACCAACAGATGCAGCGAATTGATCCGCCGCAAGATGGGTAAGACCCGGTCGAGCGCAAAGGCGCTTTCGAAATTGGTAAAAAGCAGCAGCAAACTCCTCCCATTGATCAGCTTGCGCGAAACCTGATACAGCAGTTCGAAATTGGACTCCAGCGGGCGTTCGCTTTCCCGGTACAGCGCCTGCAGGATCTTGTTCAACTGGTTGGCCTTGCGTTCGGCCCGGATCGTGCTGCCGATCTTGTCGGAGAAAGTGACCAACCCGGCCTTATCGTGCTTCCGCAAAACGATGTTGGAGATGGCCAGCGTGGTATTGATGGCGTAGTCCATCAGGCTGAGTCCGCCGAACGGCATGCGCATCGCCCGCCCCTTGTCGATCAGGCAGTAGATCTGCTGGGCACGCTCGTCTTCGTATTGGTTGACCATCAGGGTCGCATGCCGGCCGGTCGCCTTCCAGTTGACGCTCCGGTAATCGTCGCCGCGCACATAGTTCTTGATCTGTTCGAACTCGTAACTGTGCCCGATCCGCCGGATCCGCTTGATCCCCTTTTGGGCCGTCACCCGGTTGAAGGCGCGCAAGGTGTATTGCTTCATTTGGATGATCGAGGGGTATACCGGAACCGTGGTCGGATGTTCGAGGGAGAACCGCCGCTGGATCAGGCCGACGCGGGTCGACGCATAGATCCTGGTGGCCCCGAAGGCGTAGGCGCCGCGGGTGAGCGGTCGGAGGTGATAGACGACCGAGCGTCGCTCGCCGGGCTGCAGGTGGAGCACTTTTCGGAAGTCGCGGATCTGGAATTGGAAGGGCAGTTCGTCGATCACCGTGAGCCGGAGCGATAGTGGCGACCGGTTTCCCAGTTCCAGGGTGATGCGGTTGTCGTCGCCCAGCGAAAAGACCCGCGGCAGGCGACGATTTCCCAGCACTCTGACGGGCCGTCGGAAGAGGAGAAAAAGGTCGACCGTCCATAAGGCCATCGCCAGGCAAAAGCCTGCCAATGCGATCGGGAACAGCGCCGGGATGGGAAACGCCAGCAGGAAAAGCGCGATCACCCCGCCAAAAGCGGCGAAGAAGCGGTTGGTCAGAAAGAGGTCTTTAAGCAACTGGCGCATGCAGGACAACTATAAGATTATCGGGGCACTTCGATCTGCTGAATGATCTCATTGACGACGTCCTGAGGATCATAGCCCTCCATTTCTCGCTCGGGGGTCAGAATAATGCGATGGTTCAGTACCGGATATGCTACATAGCGGATATCGTCGGGGGTGACGAAATCGCGGCCGCGCATAGCGGCGATGGCCTTCGAGGTTTTGAGAATGGCCAGCGAAGCACGGGGCGAGGCGCCGAGGAACAGATCGCCGTTATTTCTGGTCTGGTGAATGATCTGGGCGATATAGTCGAGCAACTCCTCCCGGATATAGACCTGTTCGACCAGCGAACGGCACTCTTCGATCTCTTGCGGGGAAAAAACGGCCCGGGTCTGCTCTTTGACCGCCAGGGAGAAATCGTTGCGGAACCGGCGCAGAATGGCCTTCTCCTCGTCCAGCTGGGGATAATCCAGCCGGATGCGGAAGAGGAAGCGGTCGAGCTGCGCTTCCGGCAACTTGTAGGTGCCCTCCTGTTCGATGGGGTTCTGCGTGGCGACCACGAAGAAGGGGGCGCCCATGCGATAGGTATGCCCGTCGACCGTCACCTGGAATTCTTCCATCACTTCGAACAGGGCCGCCTGGGTTTTGGCCGGCGCCCGGTTGATCTCGTCGATCAGCACGATATTCGAAAAGATCGGGCCCTGGTTAAAGGAAAATTCCGAGGTTTTCATATTGAACACCGTCGTACCGACCACATCGCTGGGCATCAGATCGGGCGTGAACTGGATGCGGGAAAATCCAACGGCGAGCGTTTGAGACAGCAACTTGGCGGTCAGGGTTTTGGCAATACC